>NZ_JBBIAR010000096.1:0-30984 GCF_054185165.1 Bradyrhizobium sp. UFLA05-109
ATCGCCGACATCACGCGCGACCGCGAGCGCCAGGAGGACGTGTTCCAGGAGCTGCAGCACGCGATCGAATATCTCGATCACGCGCCGTGCGGCTTCTTCTCGGTCAATCCTGCCGGCGAGCTCGCTTACGTCAACGCGACGCTCGCCAACTGGCTCGACTATGATCTTGCCGAGATCGGCTCGGGCGGCCTCAAGCTCACCGACATCGTCTCCGGCGACGGCGCCTCGCTGCTGACCTCGATCGTGGCGGTGCCGGGCGAAGTGAAGACGGAAGTCTTCGACATCGACCTGCGCATGCGCACCGGCAGGACCATGCCAGTGCGGCTCTATCACAAGCTGGCCTTCGGAGCCGACGGCACGCCGGGCCCGTCGCGCACCCTCGTGATCAGCCGCGCCCGCGACGAGCGCAGCGATCCCGACCGCGCCGCCGAGGTGCGCTTCATGCGCTTCTTCGACCACACGCCAATGGCGATCGCCACCGTCGATCGCGGCGGCAACGTGGTGCGGGCGAATGCGCGTTACGCCAAGCTGGCGCAGGGCCTTGGCCTCGACAGCGCCGGCAGGTCAATCTTCCGCGCGATCAATTCGCGCGATCGGAACCTGCTGATCGCGGCGATCAACCAAGCCGCCGAAGGGAAGGGCGACATCGCGCCGGTCGAGGTGGCGCTGGAGGGAACGAAGGAGCGCTGGGGGCAGTTCTTCGTTACGCCGGTCGACGAGGGCGAGAACGACGCCGAGGCCGCGATCGTGCACATGCTCGAGACCACCGAGCGGCGCGCGCTGGAGAACCAGATCAACCAGTCGCAGAAGATGGAGACGGTCGGCCAGCTCGCCGGCGGCATCGCCCACGACTTCAACAACGTGCTGTCCGCCATCATGATGGCGAACGACTTCCTGCTCAACGCGCACAAGCCGACCGATCCGTCGTTCCAGGACATCATGCAGATCAAGCAGAACGCGACGCGGGCTGCGACCCTGGTGCGGCAGCTGCTTGCGTTCTCGCGCCGGCAGACGCTGCGGCCGCAGGTGCTCGATCTCGGCGATGCGCTCTCCGATCTCACCATGCTGCTCCGCCGGCTGATCGGCGAGAAGGTGAAGCTCGATCTCGTCCACGGCCGCGACCTCTGGCCGGTGAAGGTCGACGTCTCCCAGTTCGAGCAGGTCATCGTCAATCTCGCCGTGAACGCGCGCGATGCGATGCCCGACGGTGGCAAGCTGATCATCCGCACCGCCAACGTCGCCACGGACGAAGCGGGCAAGCTCGCCTATAAGGGCATGCCGGCGGCGGACTATGTGCGGATCGAGGTCGCCGACACCGGCACCGGCATCCCCGCCGACATCCGCGACAAGATCTTTGAGCCGTTCTTCTCGACCAAGGAGGTCGGCAAGGGTACGGGCCTCGGGCTGTCCACCGTGTACGGCATCGTCAAGCAGACCGGCGGCTTCATCTACGTGGATTCCGAGCCGGGCAAGGGCACCTCGTTCCACATCTTCCTGCCCCGCCATCATGCCGAACCCGAAGCGCAGGTCGAGGCGCCGGCGACCGGCGCCGCCCCGACGAACGGCGCGGCCAAGGAAGCGCCTGCGACCGAAGCAAAGCCGCGGACCGACCTCACTGGGCAGGGCACCATCCTGCTCGTGGAGGACGAGGAGGGCCTGCGCGCCCTGAACGCGCGTGGCCTGCGCTCACGCGGCTACACCGTGGTCGAGGCCGAGAACGGCGTCGAGGCCATGGAGGTTCTGGACGAGCAGAGCGGCGCGATCGATCTCGTCGTCTCCGACGTGGTGATGCCGGAGATGGATGGTCCGACGCTTCTGAAGGCGATGCGGGAGAAGAACCCCGACATCAAGTTCATCTTCGTCTCCGGCTATGCCGAGGATGCCTTCGAGAAGAGCCTGCCCGAAGGACAGCAGTTCGACTTCCTGCCAAAGCCGTTCACGCTGAGCCAGCTTGTCGCGGCCGTGAAGGAGACGATGAAGGCGGGGTGAGGTTCTGATCTCGTAAGGGGGCTCCGACGGTAGGGGGCCCGCGACGAAAGGGGTAATTCCGCACCATCCCGCGACTGAGGGCCGCAGCCTGAGGTTCCGATACTGGCTTCACTTTTGCGTTCCGCTGCCCATCTTAGGGACACTTCCCCATGCCGGGGATTTGGGAAACGCACATGAATTTCTCGTTACGCAGCCGCAGTCTCGCGAAGACGATGGCCGTCGTGCTGGCGCTGGCGCTGCCGACCGCGCTCGCGATCACTTCCGCCGACGCCCGCGTCGGTGGCGGCTTCTCGTCGGGCTCGCGCGGTTCGCGGACCTTCTCCGCGCCGCCGTCGACCTCGACCGCCCCGGGCACGGCCACACCCTTCAATCGCACCTATAGTCAGCCGGGCGCGAACTCGACCGCGCCGATGGGTGGCGGCCTGTTCAATCGTCCGGGCGGGGGCATGCTGCGCGGGCTCGCGGCGGGCTTCATCGGCGCCGGCCTGTTCGGCCTGTTGTTCGGCGGCGGCCTGTTCGGTGGTCTCGGCGGCCTGTCGTCGATCCTCGGCCTGATCCTCCAGATCGTGCTGGTGGTGTTCCTGGTGCGGATGGCGATGTCCTGGTGGCAGCGCCGTCACACGCCGCAGGCGGCCTATGCCGGCGCCGGTGCCGGCAGCGGTCCGCAGCCAAGCTATCGTAGCGGACTTGGTTTCGGGCTCGGCGCCAACAACGCGCCGCTGGAAATCCAGCCGGCCGACTACGAGAGCTTCGAGCGCCTGCTCGGGGATATCCAGGCCGCCTGGTCGAGCGAGGACGTTGCAAAACTGCATACGCTCGCGACGCCGGAGATGGTCGCCTATTTCGAGAAGGATCTGGCTGAGAACCGCGCCCGCAACGTCGTCAACAAGGTTTCGAACGTAAAGCTGTTGCAGGGCGACCTGGCGGAAGCCTGGCGCGAGGACGTCACCGACTATGCCACCGTCGCGATGCGCTTTGCGCTGACCGACAAGACGGTCGATCGCAACACCGGCGCGATCGTCGCCGGCAGCGAGCAGCCGAGCGAAGTCACGGAGGTCTGGACCTTCGCGCGCCGGCCCGGCAGCAACTGGGAACTGTCGGCGATCCAGCAGACCAACTGATCGGTCCGCAAATGAGGGAACAAGGGCGTCGTGCTGCGGCACGGCGCCTTTTTTGTTTGGGTACTTCACGTCACGGCGGCGGAATAATGCGGCGCGCGTCGGGTTCGAGTCAGGCGGCGGCCAAAATACAAGCACAACCGGAGGAAGCGATGACCCGTTTCGAGAGAACGACGACATTCCCCAGCCTCGCGTTCGCCGTAGCTGCGCTCGCCTTGCTCGCGGCGCCGTCCGCGCTGGCGCAATCGGCCGGCATGACCTTCTTCGTGACCTCCAGCGGTCCCGGCAAGGGCGCCGATCTCGGCGGCCTCGATGGCGCGGACGCGCAATGCCAGAAGCTCGCCCAATCCGCCGGCGCAGGCACCAAGACCTGGCACGCGTATCTCTCGACACAGGCCGTCGACGGCAAGCCGGCCGTCAACGCGCGCGATCGCATCGGCAAGGGGCCGTGGCAGAATGCGAAGGGCGCCGTGATCGCCAAGGACGTTGCCGACCTGCACAGCCCCGCCAACAATCTCACCAAGCAGACTACGCTGACGGAGAAAGGCGAGGGGATCAACGGTGTTGGCGACCAGCCGAACCGCCACGACGTCCTCACGGGATCGCAACCCGACGGTACCGCGTTTGCCGGTCCGGACGATCGCACCTGCAAGAACTGGACGTCGAGCACGCAAGGCGCCGCGATGGTCGGCCATCTCGATCGCCGGGGCCTGCGCGACGACGAGCCCTCGAAATCCTGGAACAGCTCGCATCCCTCGCGCGGACCCGACGGCGGCTGCTCGCAGGCCGACCTGAAGAGCACCGGCGGTGACGGGCTGCTGTACTGCTTCGCGGCGAACTGACTGAAGGTCATTCCGGGTTCGGTCCTTTCGGACCGCCCCGGAATGACGGTGTTTGGGGTCGCGTGCTACGCTCGCATCAGCCCAATCACAGGACTGCCCCTCATGAAATACGAGCTCTATTACTGGCCCGAGATCCAGGGCCGCGGCGAATATGTGCGGCTGGCGCTGGAGGAGGCGAAGGCGGCCTATGTCGACGTGGCGCGCGGGCAGCGCGGAACGGCTGCGATGATGAAGATGATGGATGCGCAGGGCGGAACGCCGCCCTTTGCGCCACCGTTCCTGAAATTGGGCAAACTCGTCATCGGCCAGACCGCCAACATCCTGCTTTATCTCGGCAGCCGCCACGGCCTCGCGCCAAAGACCGAGGCCGACAAAATGTGGGTGCACCAGCTCCAGCTCACGATCGCCGATTTCGTGCTGGAGATCCACGACACCCATCATCCGCTCGGACCGTCGCTCTATTACGAGGACGCGCGGCCGGCTGCGAAGAAGCGCACGGCCGAGCTCTGGAAGGAGCGCGTGCCGAAATATCTCGGCTATTTCGAGGAGCTGCTCGATGCCAATGGCGGTATCCACGTCACCGGCCGCAGGCTGACCTATGTCGATCTCTCGCTGTTCCAGATCGTCGAAGGCCTGCGCTATGCGTTTCCAAAGCGCATGCGCGCCTTCGAAAAGGATATCCCCGGCCTTGTCGCCTTGCACCACCGCGTCGCGGCGCGGCCGAACATCAAGGCCTATCTCGCAAGCGAGCGCCGCATTGCCTTCAACGAGCAGGGCATCTTCCGCCGCTACAAGGAGCTCGACGCGTAAGCTACCAGACGCCGGGCAGCAGCCGATGGCGCACGCGCAGCGCGTAGTCGGCATAGCCTGGAAGGCCCGGGATCAGCGTGCGCTCCTCGATGCGGATGCGGATCGCGAACAGGACGACGAACAGCGGCAGCATCGCAACGCCCCACCATGAGCCGACCAGCAGCGGCACGCCGAGGAAGAACAGCACCATGCCGCTGTACATGGGATGCCGCACATGGGCGTAGGGTCCGGTCGAGACCACGTGCTGCGCGCGCTCGGTTTGCAGCTTCACCACGGGTGCGGCGAAGGAGTTCTCGCGAAACACCCATAGCGTGAAGACGGTCGAGGCGAGGTACAGCACGAAGCCGAGCACCTGCAAGGCCAGCGGCATGTCGGAGGCGCGATAGCGCCGTTCCAGCCCCATCGCGACCAGCCAGACCAACATCGCCAGGATGAACACGGCCATGAATATCTTGTCGGCGGCCGGCTGATCCTTCTGGATGACGGGTCGGAGGCGTTCGGCGAGCAGCGCCGGATCGAGCCGGTACAGCCACCAGCCGCAGGCCGGGCCGAGCAGGGCGGAGGTGATCAGCATCACCCATGCACCGTGCCAATCGAGCGTGCCGGCGCCCGCAAACAGCAGCGCGCCCATCGCGATGACGACGATCGAGTTCTGCAAGAGCAGCCTTGCGATCATGCGCGTTTCCCTGCAACTCGCACATGATGCTAGTGCCGCTATCTGGCGAAGATGCGGCTGAAGGCGGGCGAGAGCCCGGGGTTAGGCGTATTGATCGATCCGCGTGCCCTGGCCCGGCGGCAACGGCGGAGCCGGCGGCGGTTGATAGCTGGAATCGGAATCGTTGGTCTTGGCCTGGTCGTCCTGCTGCTTGGTCGTGTCGTAGTTCGGCACCACGATCCCGATCGGCGGCGGCGTAACACTGGAAACGCTCATCACGCAAATCCTCACAGATTGAAACACGCGAACATGACTCGCGGGAGCCGAAACTTCCGTGAAGCAGATCGTTAAAATGCGAGGGAATCCTGGGCGCGCTTGCGCTTCCCGCTCACTCGTCCTTCGGCCGCGTGATCGCGATCGAGGCTTCGGTCTTGGTGCGTGTGCACTCCATGTTCAGCCGCTTGTAGCGCATCGCCACCTTGTCGCCGCGCAAAAGGCCCATGCGTTTCAGGCAACGCGTCGCACCGGTCGAGGTGTCGTCCTTCGGCAGCGTGAAGATGATCGCCGCCGCAGAGGCGACCAGATCGTAGAACTGCGGCGTCGGCCGTCGCTCGCCCTTGGCATAGAGCTCGTTGGAATAGGTCTGTCCCTGCGCGCGGCAGCCCAGCGACAATTCCTTCGCCGCCGGGTGAGTGAGATAGATGATGTTGGCGGCCTTGAAGTTGACCTTCAGCCCATCGACGCCACTGGCAAGTTGCTTTGCGATGTCGTCGCACTGGTCCGCACGGGCGGGGGAGGCGAGGACGGCAAGACCGGAGATGGCGGCGGCGGCCAGAATCGCGCCGCGGACGTTCAAGTTCAATGTCATGATGAAAAGCCCCTTCGGGGGCGCATTCAACCGTCGGCGAGACCGAAGTGCAAGGGGTGCAACCCGGCGTGGGTTGTGCTGGAGCAGTGAACCGTGACCGCCGCACGACAGGGGCCGGAACGCCCGGACCAGGATAGCGAATCCGGATGGCCGGACGGCACAGAGCTCCCTTCCTTTTGCGCCCAAAATGCGCTTAGAACGCTTCCATGCCAGGGCCTGCAAGAGGGCTCCGAAAACCCGAGATCGCCCCCATGAACGCTCCCACCGCCTTTCCCGACCAGTCCCAGCCCGTTCCGCCCTACAAGCACACCCCCCTGTTTCCGCTCGGCAAGGACGAGACGCCCTACAAGAAGATTTCGAGCGAAGGCGTTCGGGTCGAGAAGGTGCTCGGCAAGGACATGCTGGTGGTGTCGCGCGAGGCGCTGCGGGCGCTGTCGGAGGCGGCCTTCGGCGAGATCAACCACTATTTGCGGCCGGGGCACCTGAAGCAGCTCCGAGCGATCCTGGAAGACGGCGAGGCCAGCCCGAACGACAAGTTCGTCGCGCTCGACTTCCTGAAGAACGCCAATATCGCGGCGGGCGGCGTCCTGCCGATGTGCCAGGACACCGGCACTGCGATCATCATGGGCAAGAAGGGCTGCAACGTCATCACCGACGGCGAGGATGAGGCGGCGCTGTCGGAAGGTGCGCGCGATGCGTACCTGCGCCGCAACCTGCGCTACTCGCAGGTCGCTCCGCTGTCGATGTATGAGGAGAAGAATACCGCCAACAACATGCCGGCGCAGTGCGAGATCTACGCCGAGGGCGACGACGCCTACAAGTTCATGTTCATGGCGAAGGGCGGCGGCAGCGCCAACAAGAGCTTCCTGTTCCAGGCGACGCCCTCGGTGCTCACCAAGGATCGGCTGCTCGCCTTCCTCAAGGAGAAGGTGCTGACGCTGGGTACCGCGGCGTGCCCGCCCTATCACCTTGCGATCGTGATCGGCGGCACCTCGGCCGAGCTCTGCATGAAGACGGTGAAGCTCGCCTCCGCCCGCTATCTCGACGCGCTGCCGACCCATGGCTCGCCGGACGGCAACGCCTTCCGCGACGTCGAGATGGAGCAGGAAATCCACAAGATGACGCAGTCGCTGGGCGTCGGCGCGCAGTTCGGCGGCAAGTATTTCTGCCACGACGTGCGCGTGATCCGCATGCCGCGCCATGGCGCCTCGCTCCCGATCGGGCTTGGCGTGTCCTGCTCGGCCGATCGCCAGGTGCTCGGCAAGATCACCAAGGACGGCATCTATCTCGAGGAGCTCGAGCACAATCCGGCGCAATATTTGCCGCAGGTCGAAGAGACGCTTGGCGGCGAGGTCGTCAAGATCGATCTCAACCAGCCGATGAAGGACATTCTGGCGACGTTCGCGAAATATTCGATCAAGACGCGGGTCTCGATGACCGGCACCATGATCGTCGCGCGCGATTCCGCGCATGCCAAGCTGCGTGAGCGGCTGGAGAAGGGCGAGCCGCTGCCGGATTATTTCAAGAACCATCCGGTCTATTACGCGGGTCCCGCGAAAACGCCCGAGGGCTACGCCTCCGGCGCGTTCGGTCCGACCACGGCGGGCCGTATGGATTCCTTCGTCGATCAGTTCCAGGCCGCGGGTGGCTCAATGGTGATGGTCGCCAAGGGTAACCGCGCGCCGGCGGTGCGCGAGGCCTGCAAGAAGTACGGCGGCTTCTATCTCGGCTCGATCGGCGGCGCGGCGGCGAACCTCGCCGAGCACTGCATCAAGAAGGTGGAGGTGCTCGAATATCCAGAGCTCGGCATGGAAGCGATCTGGCGCATCGAAGTAGTCGATTTCCCGGCGTTCATCATCATCGACGACAAGGGCAACGACTTCTTCAAGGAGTTGAACCTGGGCTAGCACGCGTCCTCGTAAGAGCTCGCAAGGCATCCTGATCAAGTCGCCACGCGTTCGGCCGCGCCTCGGCCGGGCGCGCGGCTTCGTTTCGTTCGGCCGGACCATCTCGGCCTGAACCAACCAAGGCTATTCATCTCGTGTCATTCCCGACCACAAGTCCGCCGCTTGCTCGCGCTCTCGCCGAGCGCAACTACGACCGGCCGACCCCTGTTCAGATCGCCGTGCTTGCCGACGAAGCCGTTGACCGCGACCTGCTCGTTTCGGCACAGACGGGCTCGGGCAAGACCATTGCTTACGGGCTCGCCATGGCAAAGAATCTGCTCGGTAGCCTGGAGCGCTTCGAGCGGGCTGCCGCACCGCTTGCCTTGATCGTCGCGCCCACCCGTGAGCTAGCCTTGCAGGTCCAGCGCGAGCTCGCATGGCTCTATCAATTTGCGGATGGGCGCGTCGTCTCCTGTGTCGGCGGCATGGATCCGCGCCGCGAACAGCGCGAGCTTGCCGCCGGCGCTCACATCGTGGTCGGGACGCCCGGCCGATTGAGCGATCACCTGCGGCGCGGCCATCTCGACATCTCGGAATTGAAGACCGTCGTTCTCGACGAGGCCGACGAGATGCTCAATCTCGGTTTTCGCGAGGATATGGAATTCATCCTCGAGACCACGCCGGAGACGCGCCGCACGTTGTTGTTCTCGGCAACCTTTCCGCGTGGCATCGTCGCGCTGGCAAAGCAATATCAGCAACAGGCGTTCCGGATCGAGGTCGCCGGCGACGAAGGCGGGCATGCCGATATCGAGTACCGCGCCATCCGGATCGCTCCTGGCGATGTCGAGCACGCGGTCGTCAACGTGTTGCGTTTTTTCGAGTCACCAAGCGCACTCGTGTTTTGCAACACGAGAGACGCCGTCAGGCATTTGCAGGCGGCGCTGCTCGAGCGTGGTTTTTCCGTTGTCGCGCTCTCCGGCGAGTTGACGCAGAACGAGCGAACCCAGGCTCTGCAGGCGTTGCGGGACGGACGTTCCCGCGTCTGCGTGGCGACCGACGTGGCGGCGCGCGGCATCGATCTGCCGAGCCTCGACCTCGTCATTCATGCGGATCTGCCGAATGACGCGGAGGTCATGCAGCATCGCTCGGGCCGCACCGGCCGTGCAGGCCGGAAGGGTGTCAGCGTCCTGCTGGTGCCGCCCGCACGGCGACGGCGTGCGGAACTGCTGCTGAACCTGTCCGGCACTGACGCCGTCTGGGGCACGGCTCCGCAGGCAGATGAGATCCGCAAGCTCGATCACGAGCGCATGCTCAAGGATGCGGTGTTCACAGAGGAGACGACTTCCGACGATCTGATGCTCGCAAGGGCCCTGCTTGCCGAGCGGTCGCCTGAGGATATCGCCGCGGCGCTCGCGCGTCTCTATCGCGCGCGGCTTCCTTCGCCCGAAGACATTCTCGATCCCGGTGAGGGGAGCGGCCGGCCGCGCGATGGGCGCGGTCGAGACAACGCGAGAACCTCGCGCGGCGATGACCGTCCCGCAGGGCCCCGATCGAAGACGGGAAAATCATCGTCGCGTCACGGCATGGCGGAGGCCAGCGTTTGGTTCCGCGCCGCCATTGGACGAAGAAAGAATGCCGAGGCGCGCTGGTTCTTGCCGATGATTTGCCGTCGCGGCGGCATCGACAAGCGCGACATCGGCGCCATCCGGATCATGGACACCACCACCGAGTTCGAGATTTCCGAGCGGGTCGCGGAATCCTTCGCCGTCAAGATCCGGCGTCCGGACAAGGAAGATAGCATCCGCATCGAGCCGATGGCAGACGCTCCAAAGGGCCACGTGCCTTCGGACAAGCGCACGCACGCGCCCCGGCGCGAGGCCGGTGACATCGATCACGGCGCTCGTCGCCGTGACGATTCCCGTGACCCGGCAACTCCGAAGCAACGCGCCAAGCCGCGCACCGACGGCGGGTCGAAATTCGAAAGCAATCCGGAATTCGGGAAGAAGAAGCACCGGAGCAAGCCGGGCCAAGTCGGCCAGCCGCATCAGGCAAGTGCATGGCCTGCGAAGGGTGCGCGCGGAAAGAAGGCAAGGAAGGATCGTCGCGGCTGACTTGTTACCGAACAGAGGGCGAGCGCGCCCTGCGCGCTACGCCGGATCTTTGTCACCTGCACTGCTCCCCGCTGCCGTCGCAGCAAAGAGCGCGCATGAGTGCAAGGGGGCGGCTAGGCCCGCGTGCCGGTGAAGGGGAAGCTACCCATCGGGCCGATGCTCGCTTCGCCGGAGATGCTGTCGCCGGAAACCTTGCCGGAAAAAGCGAGCGTCAGCGGCATCGGGTTGGTGATCGAGATTTTCCAGGCGACATCGTCGCCGTCAACGCTCCCGTCGAAGATTTCGCCCGATTCGCCCTCGGCACCTTGCGTGCCCGTCAGCGCGCTTCCCGCGCTCTTCAGCGTGAGGGTCGTGTTGCGGTCGCCCATGGGTGTGCTCAAGACAATATTCCAGTTTCCGTCGACGGCCATTCCTGTCTCCCGTTCCAACTTTTCCGGCGCGCCGCGACCCTCCGCGGCCTAGCCTAGAGGCGAAGCCTATAGCCCAACTCGCAGCGCCTGCCCAACCCTGTCTTATGGGTGCGACGGTCAGGCGCGGGCGGCGGCGCGAAGGCGGCCGGTGATGATGATGCGGAAGATGACGTATTGGATGGCGAACGCCGCGATCTTGGCGCCGACGGCGACGACCGAGACGTAGAAGGCCCACAATTTGAGGTCGCCGGTCGCGGCGACCGCGATCGTGCCGGCGCCGAGCGCGAACATCAGCGCGGCCCAGGCATAGCCTGCGGCGGTGACATATTCCGGAATGACGTCGGTCACGCGCGCCGGCATGTAGCGCAACATCCAGCCGCGCTTGAGCATGATCGCGCCGATCGCAAAATGCGCGATCGAGGGCTTTGCCAGCACGAAGCGCGGATCCTGGGTGAGGATGGTGACAGTGCCGAGCACGATGACGAGCGCGAGCGATGCGTAGGTCATGTAGCCGAGTGATTTGCCCTGGACGCGGGCGTAGATCACCTGCGCGATCGCGCCTGCAATCGCCACCGACGTCGCCAGGATGATGTTGTCGGTGATGAGATAGACAACGAGGAAGACGATGGTCGAGAGGAAATCGGAGGCGAGGCGGGCGAATACGTCCTTCATCGTCGGTCCTGTCGGTTAGGAGGAGGGCAGTGCGCTGGCGGGCGTACCGTATTTGGTCTTGCGGTACTCGGGATACCATTTGGTGAAATACATCGCGCTATTGCGGGCGGCAAACGCCACCGCGAGGCCTGACCAGATCGGCAGGCCCGGCACATAGAGCAGCACGACGTTGGAGGCCATCATCAACAGCGCTGCTGCGGTCCATGCGGCGGTAATGATGTAGTTGGCGCGCAGAAAACCGGGCATTGCCGCCGTCTCGGCAGGGACCTCTTCGAGGGCGTATTGTAGCGTGAACGGGTGGCGGGCCAGCATCGAGCCGAGCGAGATCACGAAGATGCCGGCATCGACCGACAACTTCACCGTGAGCGCGCTCAGCAGGGGATTGAGCAGCGCGAGATAGATACCGATGCCGGCGAACAGGATCGCCGATCCGGCGGCGAGGATCTTCACCGAGCGGCCGAATACAACGTCGATTGCGATGGTGGCAAGGCAGATCGCGGAGGCCGTGAACACGCTGACCTTTGCCGATGTCAGGAACATCAAGAAGCCGAAGGCGCCATAGGGAGCGAGGATCAGGAAGATTGTCATGAGCCGCCTCGATCAGGCTTATCTTTACAGTGTAAAGATCAATAGTTCAGGCCAAGGCAAGGGTCAAGAGAAATCTTTACAGCGTCAAAATGATGTGAATGACCTGTAAAAAGTGAATTGCCGCAATGGCTTGCGCCGACGCTTCTTCGGCGAAATCGCGCCAGGGCAGCCGCGACAGGATGGTCAAGGCACAGGTGATCAACAGGCTGATGGTGATGAAAATGCCGCCGACGCGGCCGATCTGAAACCGCAGCGAGTTCGGCGCGGCGGACAGGCCGAGGGGATGGATCAGCCGCGACACCAGCAGTGCGCCCATCAGGAGGTGAACGCGCAGTGCTGATGCGCCGGACATTTCGATCATGGCGACCATCAGCGTAATGATCGGAACATACTCCATGAAATTGGCGTGGGCGCGGATCGCGTTGCGCAAGCTCGTGTTGCCGCCATCGCTGAAGGCGGCCTTGTTGCTCCGCCGCAGCCGGATCACCTGAAGCGCGAGGACGGCGTAGAGCAGGGCGAGGATCGCGAGATAGAAGGCAGTGATGGCTGGCATGTGCATTTGAGGCTCCCTCGTGACGCGCAAACGATCGTCATTCCGGGGCGCGCCATTTGGCGCGAGCCCGGAATCCATCGCGCGATGGATTCCTGGCTCGTCGCTTCGCTCGCCCCGTCCCGAAATGACAGCGGATGGGGTCTACGCCGCCCCAACCCAGTTGCCGTGAAAGCCGTCGGGCACGCGGTGGCCGAGCTGCACGAGCGCCACGGGGCCGGCCTCGACGTCGGTGGCGTTGAACACGGCGAGATCGCTCCGGTTCTCGCGGGCGCGCCAGATTACCGCGAGCAGCCAGCCATCGCCTTCCGCGGCATCCTTGGCGCGCTCGACAAACACCGGCTCCGAGATGCTGTCGCCTGCCGGCAGCAGGTAATGGCCGAGGCGTTTTCCCGCACCATCGACATGCACGATGCCGGACAGCGCGGCGAACATCGGCAGCCTTGGGTTGGCGCAGGCGTACCAGCCGTGGTTGGTCTTCAATCCTGCGCGACGGTCGTCGACGCGCGGGAATTCGCCGGTGAGATCGTCGAGATAGGTCTGCTGGAAGCGGTCAGTATTCCCGGTGAGATCGAAGGTCCAGCGGCAATGGCGCGCGAATGATTTGTCGGGATTGGTCGGCCTGCCGTCGGGATGCGGAAACAGCGGCGCCTCCTCGAACTGCATGACGTCGGCGACGATGCGGTTGCCGTCCTCCCAGGCGTTCATGACGTGGAAGACGTAGCAGGCTTCAGTGCGGAACCAGGCAATGTCCTCTGGTTTTCCGTTGCGCTTCATAACGCCGACATAGGCGCCTTTCTCCGGCTCCCAGGCGTAGGGCGGCCGGCCCTTCATCGCGCGCTCCATGCTGCCGGTGATGGGCAGGATCGGAAACATCACGTGGTTCTCGGTGACGATGAAGTCGTGCACCATGCTGGCATAGGGCGCCTCGAAACGCGCAAGGCGGGTCGCCTTGCCGCTAGCGTCGATCGCGCCGTAGGAGAGGGTGGGCGTGAGCGGGCCGCTCGCATTGTAGCCGAAGAACACCATCTCGCCGGTTAGGGGATCGATCTTCGGATGTGCGGTGAAGGGGCCGGCGACGCGGCCCTGGTAGTTGCAATAGCCGCGCGTGGCGAGCGTGCCGGGCTCGATCTCGGTCGGCAGATGACCTTCCTCGAGCGCGAGCAGCTTGCCGGCGTGGAAGATGACGTTGGTGTTGGCGACGCCGCCGTCGGTCACATGCGCAGGCGCATCCGGCAATTTGCTGCCGAAGCCCTTGCCGAAGAATGCGCGGCCGGCATCATGCTCGGCCTGCCATTTCGGCGTGCGGACCCAGCGGTTGCGATAGCTCGCGCGGCCATTTTCGAGATGGAAGGCGTGCAGCATCCCGTCGCCGACGAACCAGTGCGCGCCGGGTACGTCGAACTGTGGATTGGGGCCGTTGCGATAGAGCGTCCCGTTCAATTCGCGCGGCAACTCGCCGACGACCTTGAGGAACAGCGCGTCGGCCTCGAATGGGATCGGCGCACGATTTGCCGGTGGGTGGCTGAACGCGTCCTGCTGCATGGCGGATCCTCCCGTATCTTTACAACGTAAAGATACGCTAGTGCCGCTTCAGACCCCGGTCAAGCGAAATCTTTACACTGTCAAAATGACGTCATATAACGCCCTTCATGGCCAAGACCGAAATCACCCGCCGTGCCCACCCCAGAAAAGCGCCGTCATCCGCCGCGAAGGAGCGGCCGCGGCGCGCCGCGAGCCCAAAGGCCGAGACGCCCTATCATCATGGTGCCCTGCGCGAGGCGTTGCTGAAGGCGGCGGAAAGCGTGCTGGAACGCGACGGGCTCGCCGGCCTGACGCTGCGTGCCGTGGCGCGCGAGGCGGGGGTGTCGCATGCCGCGCCGACCCATCATTTTGGCGATCTCACCGGCCTCGTCAGCGAGCTCGCCGCGGTCGGCTTCCGCCAGTTCAACGCGGCGATGGCCTCGGCCTGCGATGTCGCCAGGACGCCGCTGGAGCAGGCGCTGGCACGGCCCAAGGCCTATGTCGCCTATGCGCAGGCCCATCCCGGCATGTACGGCATCATGTTTCGCACCGAACGGCTGGATTATTCCAGGCCCTCGCTGCATGAGGCGGCGCATGCCTCGTTCGCGGGGCTCGCCAATGCCATCGGCGCGATGCGGCAGGAGCGCATCACCGGCGATACGCTGACGCTCGACCAGGCTGCAGCCATCGCGCGCGCCTGGTCGATGGTGCACGGCTTCACCATGCTGCTGCTCGACGGGCGGCTCGAGGATATTTTGGGGCGGTTGCCGAAAGGCACGACGGCCGAGCAACTTCTGGAGGCGATCCTGAAGTCGGCGGCACACGGGAAGCTGCCGCCCTCCTGATCGCTCGGGACCGCAACCCTTGCCATCGTCGTGCGTCGGCCGACGCGGCATCCGCTCTCCGCCCATGCCTGGGGCGAGCCGGTGCCGAAAACGGTCGCGGCAGCACGGCGCATCGCGGCCAAGGGCGAGCGCCTGCTGGCTCGCTATCGCCGCGCGAAGAACAAGGCCTAGCGCGTCGCAAGCTCGATCGCGCGTCCACTGGTGCCGATCACCTTCACCTCGTCCTTGCCGCATGTGAAGTCGCGCGCATATCGGTCGGCGGCCTGCTGCGCCAGCTCGTTGGCGTTCGCGTTCGCCGTCACGTCGACATAGGCGACATGGCAGACCGGGCCCGGCGGCAGCCGCGTCACCGCGAGCATCGCCTTGGTGTTCGGTCGCCCCTGCTTGTCGGGATCGGCGCCGTCGGCGATATGCCAGCGCTGGATGATGGCGAACGGTTTGGTGCCCTCGGCGCGCCATTCGGCGAGGTTGAGGTGTAGGTGCTGCCGAAGGATTGGGCGCCGGCCTGATCAAGCGCGGCACAAACCAGCAGCGCAGTCAGGCATCCAAGTGTGACATGCTTCACGATGAAGTCCTCATGACGCGGAACTTCCCCCCATTCAGACGTGTTCACTGTGGGGAAGGTTCAAACGGGGCCTTGAAACACCTGACATGACCGCGGAATCGTTCTAGAAGAGCGCCTTCGCCTCGTCCTGCGTTGTCACTTATCTCGATCATGCCAGCCATCACGTTGAACAAACCCTATCGCGTCGGCCGCTCCAAAACCGGACTTGGCCTCTTCGCCACCAAACCGATCAAGAAGGGTGCGCGGATCATCCGCTATTTCGGACCGATCCTGGACTCTCGGATCCCCGAGCAGGACGACATCGAGAACAAATACCTGTTCGAGCTCAACGACCGCTGGACCATCGACGGTTCTGTGCGCAAGAACGTCGCCCGCTACATCAACCATTCCTGCCGGCCGAACGCGGAATCCGACGTCCGCCCGCGCAAGCGCAAGGTCTTCATCCGTGCCATCAAGAACATCGAGGCCGGCGACGAGATCAACTACGACTACGGCACCGACTATTTCAAAGCCTATCTCAAGCCGATCGGCTGCAAGTGCGCTGCCTGCGAGAAGAAGCGCAAGAAGCTCCGCGCCGAGGCGCGGGCCGAGCGGGCCAAGGTGAAGGCGCGCGCCGAGCGCAAGGCGCAGAAGGCTGGCGCGAAAAAGAAGAAGCTCAACGGCCAGCACGCCAACGGCAAGACCAACGGGCGCGCACGCGCGTAATCATTTATTCCCGCTGTCATGCCCCGGCTTGACCGGGGCATCCAGTACGCCGCGGCTTATCCGCATACGTTTGCCGTCTCTGGAATACTGGGTCGCCCGGTCCCGTCTCCGCCAAGGCTCCGACGAGGCTCGCGAACTTGGCGCGCCGAAGCTTCAGCGAAGGCGGCAAGCCGGGCGACGACGAACGGCGTTGGTCAAGCCGTCACGGCGCTGCCGCTCCTCCGCAACCCCACATACTGCAATTCCGCGAACACGCCGGTCGCGATCGCCTGGGCGACGACCATGAGCTCGCCGGCAAGGTTCGGCGACACTGCACCGGAGAACAGCAGAGCGATGCTCGCAACCGTCCAGGCGGCGTTGCCGACCACGACGAGGATGACGAGCGCTTTCGGCACCGAGCTGCGCGAAGCGAGCCACCCGACCAGGGCGGCATAGGCGATCAGGAGCAGGCCAGTCTCCCGCAGCAGCGCTTCGGGCAGATTGAAGAGCGAGGCGAAGGCGCTCGCACCGAAGGCGAGGCCAACGGCCGAGACGCCGCTGAAGATGGCATCGGCGAGCAAGGCGCGGCGCAGGAAGGTGGATGCGAAGATCATTGTCGTTCTCCTTGTGGGCTTCGGGGTGAATGTCAGCGCAGCCAGCGCCAGAAGGCGCGGATGTGGCGCGCGAGGCGGAACGGGCAGAGGCTTTTTCCGACGCTGTGCTCGAACGCCAGCACTTGCGCGACGACGAAGTCGCCGGTCGAATGCACCAGCGGTTCCGGCATGTTGAGGCTGCGCGCGAGCAGGCGGGTTGCAAACTTCACCGCCCAAGGCAGCAGGGTGTCGGCAACGGTTCGGTAGAGAAGCAGCGCGATCATGGTCATCTCCTGTTGCCCGAGAAGATGAGCCACGGCCCTGCGCAATTCGATTACCTCGGACGTAATGGAAGGGACGAAATCCGCATGCTAGGTTTTTGACCATGAACGCACATGCATCCACGGCGCAGGCCGAGCGCGCCCAGCCCATCCATATCGGCGATCACTTGCGCGAATGGCGGCAGCGCCGCCGCATGAGCCAGCTCGATCTCGCGGGCGAGGCGGAGATCTCGGCGCGGCATTTGAGTTTCGTCGAGACCGGCCGCGCGACGCCCTCGCGCGAGATGGTGTTGAAGCTCGCCGAGCGGCTCGATGTTCCCTTGCGCGAACGCAACGTGCTGCTGGTTTCGGCAGGTTACGCGCCGGCCTTTCCGCAGCGCCCGCTGGAGGATCCCGCCTTGAAGTCAGCCCGCCAGGCGATCGACCTCGTCCTCAGGGCACATGAGCCAAATCCGGCACTCGCCTATGACCGGCACTGGAATCTGGTCTCCGCCAACCGCATGGTTGCGCCGCTGCTCGACGGCATTCCCCAGCGGCTGCTCGGCCAGCCCTTCAACGTGCTGCGGCTCGCCTTCCATCCCGAAGCGCTGGCGCCCCGCACCGTCAACCTCGCCGAATGGTGCGGGCATCTCTTGGAGCGGCTGCACCGGCAATGCGAGGCGACAGCCGATCCGGAGTTGATCAAGCTCTACAATGATCTGAAGAGCTATCCGATTCCGGCACGCTCCGCTCCGCTCTCGGGCGACAATGTCGCGATCCCGTTCAAGCTGCGGCATGAGGGCGAGATACTAAGTTTCTTCTCCACCACCATGGTGTTCGGCACACCGGTCGACATCACGCTGTCGGAATTGGCGCTGGAGACTTTCTTTCCGGCGGATGAGCGCACGGCAGAGCGGTTGAAGCACATGGCGGCAAAGATGGGCTAGCGCCCTTGCACAGCGCGCATATCGCGCCATCGGTCTCTGGTTTAGCCACTCGGCCGGATGTAGGCTCGCCAGGCCATGCTGACACCTGCCAACGCCGTGACAACGTACATCCTTGCCAAGGACGGAAATCGCCCGTTCCTGATGCGGAAAGCGTTCGCCGAAAATGCCGAGCTCGAAATGGTCGTCAAGACCGACGCGATCAGCTTTCCAAGTTCGGCTCGAGGCGTTGCGTCTCTGGAGGACATCTTGGTGCGCCGATTCGGCGTTGACTA
This sequence comes from Bradyrhizobium sp. UFLA05-109, assembly GCF_054185165.1. NCBI lineage: Bacteria > Pseudomonadati > Pseudomonadota > Alphaproteobacteria > Hyphomicrobiales > Nitrobacteraceae > Bradyrhizobium > Bradyrhizobium sp. UFLA05-109. The sequence goes on from NZ_JBBIAR010000096.1 coordinate 18,190, forward strand.
CGAAAACATCTTCACCTTTTGTCTTGCGGAGCCACCCGCCACCGAATGCGTGAATTTCTCTTGTCACTGGCTCGTAGGAATGTCCGGGAAAGGCAATGGTCCTGTGCGTATCGGCTGCGGTCGATACGACTGGCGTTTCGGCAGCCAGGGTCGCGTTGAAAAGCTCATCATTACAATCGACGTGATGAAGGTGCTCCCACCGGACAGCCTTTCACCCGCCATGGTTTGGCTATCTGCACTCTCATATCCATGGTGCAGCGCGGACGAAGCCTTGCAGCGGATACCGGCGCTTGATCTGCTCGCCGAGATCAGGAGTTATTTGTTGCAGATCCCCCCGATCTTGCCGGCGCCATAGTATTGGGGCCGTGCGACAAAGAATGGCTTCGCTGCTTGTTTTGCGATGCGTTCGGCTTATTTTGGACCGGTCAGACCAGTCCGGGAGTCTCCCATGAGCACGCTCAAGCCGCTTCAGATCGATGTCGTCTCCGACGTGGTGTGCCCCTGGTGCTATATCGGCAAGCGCCGGATCGAGAATGCGCTCGCGCTGGTGCCGGACGTGCCGGTCGAGCTCAACTTCCGCCCGTACTTCCTCAATCCCTGGGTGCCACGCGAGGGCATCAGCCGCGAGGAATATCTGACCAAGAAGTTCGGCTCGGTCGAGGCCTATAAGGGCATCGCCGGCCGCGTCGTCGCAGCCGCGGGCGAGGAGGGCCTGACCTATCGGCCCGATCTCGTGCAGCGCCAGCCCAATACCACGGACTGTCATCGCCTGATCCACTGGGCGGAGGCTGCCGGCAAGGCGCCCGAGATGAAGCAGCGGCTGATGGAGCTCTATTTCCGCGACGGCGGGGATCTCACTGATGTGAACGTGCTGGTGCAGGCGGCGGCCGATGTCGGGCTGAATGCCGACGACGTGCGGCGGCGGCTTGCGACGGACGAGGACGTCGAGCTGATCTCGGCGCAGGCGCAGGACGCTGCCGAGAAGGGCATCTCCGGCGTCCCGACCTATGTCTTCGCGCAGAAATACGCCGTCTCCGGCGCGCAGGATCCGAACCTGCTCGCCCGCGCCATCCGCCAGGTGTCGGAGGAAATCAACGCACAGGCGGCGGAGTAGCGTTACTTGCGGAGCAGGTGAAGCGCTCGCCGCGCGGCTTCCAGCGCGGCATTGCGCGCGATCAGCGCTGCATGGATCAATGTCACCACCGGATCATTCCCCCGCAACGGAATCAGCACATCGCCAATGGCAAAGCGGCCGCGCCAGATCGGGTCGATCATGGGGTGGTCGGCGCTTGCGGTGGAGTCGGCACTGGCGATGGCTGGATCGGCGCAGAGATGGCGCGTCAGGTCGACGGTGAGCTGCACGCCCGGCGAATATTTCGCAAAGCGCGCGTCGATGCCCAGCTTGAAGAAGAAGGCGCGATCGCGGTGGCGCAGCACGACGCCACCGGCAACCGGCGTTTCCCCGGCGCGCAGGCTGATGATCTCGCATTGGCTGGTCTCGGCGAGCGCGGGCGCGGCGCGGCGAATGAAGGCGGCATCGCCGGCGTGCTGGATCAGCGCTGTGCCGCGCCTGCCTTTCCAGCCGCTGGCCTCGAGCTGCAGGAATGTTTCGAGCGCTGTTTTGACCTCGTCGGGCGTGCGCGCAACGTGGAACGAGACCGGGCCATGCTCTTCGAGTCGGTGCCGCTGGCGCCGAAGCTCCTTGAGCTTCTTTGCCCCAAGCGCTTCGCGCAGCAGCGTATCGCCATCCTGCGTCGCATCGAGACTGGCGCGCATGTACGAGCTCAGCACGCGCGGCTTCAAACCGTCGCGGGTCAAGATTGCAGTCAGTGATCTCATCGCTGCGCCGTCGAGTGCGAGGTGGCGCAGGATCAAGGCGTGGGTGCCGGCATCGCGTGCCTGATCGAGCAGCCGCGCTGCGGCTTCGCTCGCCGTGTCACGATCAAGCAATGGGCTGCACAGCGTGCCATAAGGATGCGCGCTCACCATCCCGGGCAGGGGGATGTTCCAGGCGCGCCATAGCGAGACGACCGGCATCAGGCCGATCAGTTGTGCCGATGCGTTGACCGCGCACAGCGCCATTGCGCCGGTGCGGCCGCGGGCCGTCGCGCTGACGGCGAGCGTCCAGGGCGGCAGGTAATAGCCGTTCGGTTCGATCGCCTGCGCGCTGAGTGCCTGCCATTGCCCCAAGTCAACCGACGCAAGCGGGACGAGCGGTGCGGTGTCGGAGAGGTTACGGGCACGCAGAACCGTGGCATCGCTTGCCGATGCGCCCTTGATCGCAGCTCGATGTGCGATATCGACCACGTCCCGCATTTCCTCGCTCACGCCGGCCGGGCCGAAGCCCGAACCGCGTCTGCTCATGCTTAGCGCAAAGATTGGAAGATACCGTTGGCGCAAGCCGTCAATTCGAGCGGTAGCGTTAACGTCCCGTTGACCATCCGGCGGCACGCCGCCGGATGTCGCCCTGTTACCGGTCGACCGGCGCCATCATCACCAATGACGCAAAAACGAAAAAGGACCGGACGACGGCGTCGTCCGGTCCTTCCGATTTCACGCGTTGGAACTAGTAGCGATCCTCGCCGACCCCCACGCTGACGCCGGGCGCGTGAATGTCGACGCCGGCGCGCGGTCTATCGTAGTCGCGATAGGTGCGGCGCTCATAGTAGCGGTCGCGCGGCATATAGTTGTAGGAATCGCGATCGCGGATGATCACCCGCGCGCCGTTGTGGGTACGATAGCAGCGACCGGTGTCGTCACAGACGAGGCGCACCTGCTGCACGAGATCGGGATTGGTGTATTCGCTGGTCGTGTAGATGTCGGCAGCCTTCGCGGCTCCCGTCGCGGCCAGTGCGCCGACGCTTGCCAGCAGCGCAATCATCGTTGTCCTCATCAGTCCTCTCCGTGGCAACTGCCCTCGGGGTGACAAGAATGGGCGCACGCATTCGTTCCGGGCGCTTTTGCGGGTTTTTCCCTCACATGACCGGTGTTCCGGGGAACATGATGACATTGCGCGGTAAACGATGGTGTTCCCTAGATCGGCTCGTAGGTTTCGGATCCGCAGATGTCGTCGGCCTCGGCGCGCCGCCGGTCGACGACCTTCCCGCCGCTGATGGTCACGACGTAGGTCTGGGTACCAAGCCCGGTGCCGGTCGCCGATGTGAGCTGCGCCCGGACGCAGGACGTCCAGCCCAGCCCGCGGACCTCGTGATGGGGCGGGGCGACCTGCACCTCGCGCGGATATGACGCCGCCATGAAGACGACGTCGAGCTGCTCACGAACGATTTTCTTGACGTCGGGTGGCGGTTCGGGAGGTGGCTGCTCGGCGTCCTTCATGCGCATGAATTCGGGCACCGGCGCGCGGCTGTCGGCAAAGCCGCACGCGCCGACCGCCAGCGCGGCGGCGAGCAGTGCCGCTTGAGCAACAATCCGTAACATCCGCGAAGATCCCCTGCGTCCCGACAGATGGGTACGAAGACGGCCGATCGAAGTCCCCCTCAATCAAAAATTGCTGAGCGGGACCGAAGCGTCGCGGGGCCTTGCCAATAGGCCAATGCAGGTTAGGCTGAAACGCCAGGTGGGAGGGATTGACGCATGAGATTTTTTGTCGTCGCGGTGACCGTGCTCGCATTCGTTGCCGCGCCTGCGCAGGCCCAGATGGGCGGCCGGCGCCACGGCAATGATGGCGCCAAGACCGACAAGAAGGCTCCCGAGGTCGACGAGAAGGCCTACAAGGCAGCCCTCGAGCGCATTCCCGATCCCAAGGAGAAGTACGACCCGTGGGGCGGGGCGCGCCAGACCGAGCCTGCCAAGAAGCCGAAATAGCGCCGGGCGAGCCCCATGATCCGCCTGCGTCATCTGGTCGGCCTCTTCGCTGTCCTGATGCTTGGGCTGGGTCCGGCCTCCGGCTGGGAGTTTTGGGGCGGCGATGCCGGCGGTCAAAGATACTCCGCACTGAAGCAGATCACGCCCGACAATGTCGGCAATCTCGTTCGCGCCTTCGAATATCACACTGGCGATCTCGTGGCGCGTCCGAGCGAGGTGATGAAGAGAACGAAGTTCGAGGCGACGCCGCTGTTCGTCGAGGACAGCCTGATCTTCTGCTCGCCCTTCAACGAGGTGATCGCGCTCGATCCCGGCACAGGCGCCGAGAAGTGGCGCTATGATCCGAAGATCAGGACCGATTATCGTCCCGCAAACCGCTTCGTCTGTCGCGGTGTAACCTATTGGGTCGATGATCAGGCGCCCTCGAATGCTGCGTGCCGCGCCCGCATCTTCATGGGCACCAACGATGTCCGACTGATCGCGCTCGATGCGAAGACCGGAATTCCCTGTGCCGGTTTTGGCGACAAGGGCGAGGTCAGGATCGACGTCGGCATGAAGCTGGAATGGCCCGGCGAATTCCAGATCACCTCGCCGCCTGCGGTCGGGCGTGGCGTCGTCGTGGTTGGCTCTGCGATCGGCGACAACCGGCGCGTCAACGCGCCGGCGGGTACGGTGCGCGCGTTCGACGCGCGCAGCGGCCAGCCGCGCTGGAGCTTTGAGCCTCTGAAGCACGACGGCATCGAAGCCGGCCACGCCAACGTCTGGGCGCCGATGTCGGTGGACGAGGCGCGCGGACTGGTGTTCCTGCCGACCACCTCGCCGTCGCCGGATTTCTGGGGCGGCAAGCGGCCCGGCAACAATGAGCACGCCAATTCGGTGGTTGCCCTGCGCATCGAGACCGGCGAACTCGCATGGTCGTTCCAGGCCGTGCATCACGATCTCTGGGATTACGATCTGCCGGCGCAGCCGACGCTCGCGCGCATCGACACCGGCGAAGGCCAGCGCGACGTCGTGATCCAACCGACCAAGCACGGCTTCGTGTTCGTGCTTGACCGCGACAGCGGCAAGCCGGTGTGGCCGGTCGAGGAGCGCAGCGTTCCGCAAAGCGCGGCTGAGGGCGAAAAGCTGTCGCCGACGCAGCCGTTCCCGACCCATGTGCCGGCGCTGACGCAGCAGACCATTTCGGCGGACGATACCTTCTCGCTGATTCCCGGCATGGGCTCCGCCTGCAAAGAGCAGTTCGCGGCGGCACGCAACGAGGGCCTGTTCACGCCGCCCTCGACACAGGGCACGCTGGAGTTTCCGTTCACCGGCGGCGGCGTGAACTGGGGCAGCGCGGCGTTCGATCCCGTCAACCAGATCCTCTATGCCAACACCAGCCGGGTTGCGCATCTCATCAAGCTGATCCCGCGTGCGGACGCAGCCGGCTTCAATCCGCCGCCTGGCCATGATTTCGGTCAGCAGCAGGGCGCGCCGTTCGCGATGTCGCGTTCGGTGGTGATGTCGCCAATGGGGCTGATCTGCGTCAAACCGCCATGGGGCGAGATGGTCGCGGTCGACCTCAAGGCCGGCAAGATCCTCTGGCGCTCCACGGTCGGCACCACCGAGGATCTCGCGCCGCTCGGCCTGCCATTTGCGTGGGGGACGCCGCTCGTCAACGGCGTCGCGATCACGGCGGGCGGTCTCGTCTTCACCGGTGCGATGGACGCCTACTTGCGCGCCTTCGATGCGAAAAGCGGACGCGAGTTGTGGCAGGGCCGGCTGCCCGTGCCCGGCGTTGCCAATCCCATGACCTATCTCTGGAAGGGCGAGCAATATGTCGCGATCGGCGCCGGCGGCCATTCGGAAGGCGGCACGTCGATCGGCGACAGCGTGGTCGCGTTCCGCCTGGCGCGGGAAGGGGAGTCGCCCTCGCTGATGTCGCGCACGCTCGATCGTCCCGGCGGCCGGTTCTGGGCCGCGCTCGTCGTGCTGATGCTCGTGGTGATCGCACTCGTCATCGCTGGCTTTCGCTGGCGCATGAGTCGCCGCAGGGCCGTCTAACCCCAGGCGCGAAAGACGCGTTTTGCGAACCGCGGTTCACAGCCTCGCGCGTTAGTGTTCGAAGGCGAGACCGAGGCGTTTGTCGTTGCGCCACACGGTGCGGCACTTGTGCACGAAGTGATCGCTGGAGATCGACAGAGTAAACGATGGCGGCAGCAAAACGCCGCCGTCGAGGTCGATTGCAGCGCCTCCGCTCGACAAATTCCGCACCGTGCACGCAACGCCGCGGCTTTCAAAGGTGATCGTCGCACCCTTGAAAACCCGATGTCGCTGCGCTGCACGCTTCTCAATCATGTCCGTTATTCCAAACTGAAAGAGCATAAATTACGGCACAGAAATTACATCGAACTAAATTCAATGTACGTCGTGCTTGCCGTGCGCTTAATACTTCGTTTACGACAATGCGCGGCGGGCGCGTGCGTTGCGCACGCGCTTCCCACGGCCTCGCAAAGAGGCTGATCAATTGTGGCGTCCCCGCCAATGGAGATATTGATGAAGACCACGATTTCGATTTTGTTCGCTGCCGCCGTCACGCTGTCGTCGGCTCCCGTCAACGCCACCAAGCTTGATCTATCGACCATGAGCTGCAAGCAGTTCCTCGAGAGCGGCGACGACACCATCAAGCTGGTGCTGACCTGGATGGACGGCTGGTACAAGGGTGACGAGGACAACGCGATCATCGACACCGACGTGTTCGTCGACAATGCCAAGAAGTTCGGCACCTATTGCGGCAACAACCCGACGGTCAGCATCGTCACCGCAGCCGACGAAGTGCTGGGCAAGTAAATTAACCCGGCAGCATCGCAAAGGCGCTCGAGACCATCGCCACCGGCTTGTTGTCGGTGGCGGACAACAGCGTGACACGACCGAAGCTCATGGTGCGTCCGAGCCGCACCACCTTCGCATCCGCCAGAACGTCCGACGATGAGACCGCGCGCATGAAGTGCGTGGTCTGGTCGACGGTCGTCATCGGCCGGTAGCCGCGGTTGGCGGCGAGGATCGCGATTACCATTGAGGTGTCGGCGAGCGCCATCAGGGCCTGGCCGCAGACCACGCCGCCGCTGCGGCACAGCCGCTCCGAGAAGGCCATGCGCAGCACTGCGCCTGGCTGCCAGTCCGTATCGTTCGGCGGCGGTTCGTGGTCGATGCGCTCGACCGACAGACCCAGGTCCTGAACCCAGGGCGCGAACACGTCGCCCAGCACGCGTCTCGCCTCCTCGATTCCGAATTCGGTCGTTGGCTGCACTGGCATGAATTCCGTTTCCCCCTTGTTGCCCGATGTTTCGGCCATTCTGCCCGGTATGGCACGGCAAAGTCACCTCGTCCCGGGCGCTTCTGCCTTGGCTTGAAAATGCCCGACTTCGCCCCCTATGATGCCGCGCTTGGGAACAGGGTGGACGATGTTGCGGCGATTTGTCTTGGTGTTTTGCTTGGGCCTGGTCGGCCTGGCGCTGGGCGGGTGCACCAAATGCGGCCCGATCTGGGACGACTGGCTGCAATCGCCAAAATCCTGCAAATCGGACCGCTTCTAGCGGGTCGCGCGGGCATGCTGCGTTACGGCTGACGACGCGCCGGTTCGACGTCGATGATCAATGGAGTGACGTGATGAAGGTTTTCCGTATGGCGGCGCTGCTGGCTGTGCTCGCCGGCCCGGCCTACGCGCAAAATGCGATGCCTCACATCAATATGATGCAGGATGGACCGGGCAAGACAGACGATGAGAAAGCGGCCGATGCCGAGCGCGACCAGCGTTACAAGGAGACGCTGAAGAAGATCCCGGACTCCAAGGCCGCGAACGATCCCTGGGGCGGGATGCGCGCCGATGCCCCTAAGGCCGCCCCCGCGCCAAAGACCTCTGCTGCGGCCAAGAAGACCAAGACCGCTCCGACTGCCAACTGACCGCCCCGGTCGGCCGGACTCCTCTTCGTTCCCCGATCTCCTATATTCGAGGGGGGGCGTAGGGCTGAAGGAGTAGCGGCATGGTGTTTCGTCCGCGGGATCTTGCAGACCGGATGGCGCGCCGGCGCAAGGCGGACGACGGCTATTTGCGCGAGACCTTCACATTGCCGCGCGAGGCGGCGAGGGCGAAGGCTCAGGCCTTCTTCGCTCGCTATCCCAAGGCCGGCTATATGAGCGAGGTCGAAAGCTGGCGCGAACTGCCTGGCGGCGACATCGAGTTCACGATGCGCCGCCTGCCGAGCGCGGACTAGGGTCGCTTCGAAGCGATCTTCGGCTTGCAGCAACTTTGAGTCTGTTTCGGAAACCCCATTCAAAGCATTGCGGTTTAGAGTCTCCTTTTCCAGGGGAGAGCGATGGCCCGGCACCGCAAAGATCTCGGCGCACGCAGACATGTGCGGGTCGATCTCTACAGGCCCGGATTTCTGATTCCCGCGCCCGATGCGCCATGGATCGAATGCACGATCGTCGATGTCTCCGACGACGGCGTGTCTCTCGACGTCGGTGCGCTGCCGGTGCCGAAAGTGTTCGGCCTGTCGTTCACGACCGGCGGCGAGGTAATCCGGATCTGCATCCTGACCTGGCGCAATGGCGAGCGCGTCGGGGCGCGCTTCATTCGTGCCAGGGATCTGCGGCGGAAGCGCCAGCGCGAAGCGGCCAGGGAGGCGGCCGGGAAGATGGAGGGCAGGGCGGCCGGACGTGGCTAGGCGCGCGCCAGCTGCGCTCTAATCAAAGGACTCCGCGACGATTCTAATCCGGAAGACGGGTTGCTTGGCCTCGTCCAGAAGCTCCATGTGCCATTCGGAGTTCTCCTGCAATTTGCGGGCGATGCCGGCGGCCATGTCGGCGCAGACATGGGTCATTTCCTTCCAGGCTGCATCGCGGTCGGGAAATTCGCTGGCCTGCTCCGATGAGCCCGAATAGCGCCCGTTCCGGATCCGGAAGAAGTAGAGCGGCATGGCTGGCACCGATCGCGTGATGGCCGAGCCCCCAGGCCATGAGGCGCGCAGTGGAATCCCAAACCGCAGGCAGATCAACTCCGGAACTTTACGGGATTCATGAGCAGCAAAACTGGGTGGCCAATGCGTATTGCTGCGCACCCAACGGGGTACGGCGCTGTCTAGCTGACAAAGTCCTCGCGACCGGCTCAAGCCGTCTTGCGATCGATGGCCTTCAGCTCGCGGTCGATACGCAGCTGCACGCGGCGGATGGCAAGCAGATCGATCTTGGTCTCGGTCTTGCCGGTCTTGACCATTTCACCGATGCGGAATTGCCACTGCCAGACGCCTTGTATCGCCGTCTTGGCCACGGTGAACTCAATGCCCCTGTGATTCATGGCCTACCTCCACGATTCACCTACGGTTAACGTAACATGTTGAACGTCCTAATATTCTGCCCCCTATCCGTCGAATTTGCCGCTAAGCCATAGATAATGCAACGAAATCCTTGATCTATACGTGAGCGAAACAAACGAAGACGTCATCGAAACACGTTCCTGCATTATGGTGCAGCGCAAATTTCGGCTGGGCCGTGGGGAACCAGTCGGCTGACCGCGCATTGGCTCGGCAAGGATTCATCCAGAGCCATTCAGCTCAAACCCGGCGCGTTCGGATTCCATGAAGCTGATCGTCGACTTCCTCAAGCGGGTTTGGCAGCGCGCCCGGCCCGAGACAGACGGCTACAACCTGCGCGCAAGCGAGGGCGGCGACCGTTCGAGCATGGCAGATTTCGTCCGCATCCTTCAGATGCACGACCGGGAGGGCGGGCGAAGCAACTATCCGAGCTGACCGGGGCTGCCGCCGGTCGCGGCAGTGGGCAGGAACTTTGTTCATGGCCGGAGAACCACGGGTTCCACCAGCGACATGTCCGCGAACGATACGCGCCGTGAGCGCGATATGCAGCGTGAGTGCGCAGCGCGGTGTGACCGTCTTGCGAAAGGCCGTGCGGTTCGGATCAAACCGACACGGGTGAAGACAGAGCTTGCTTGCGAGTGGTGCGCAAGGCGAGCGTGATCATCTTCTGGCGCTTCGCGGTACAGTCATTTCGGATTCGGCGCAATCCAGTCCGACACCCCAATATCATCGCGTTAGGATGGGACAGCGAACAAAAAAGCCCCGCCAGGGGAGAGCCGGGCGGGGCAGAAGGTTATTGGAGGCTGAGGTGCTGGGCTGCAACACCGTAGCCACGCCAAGTTAACCCCTGCAGCTTACAGGGAGCTTACATGCAAGCGGGCGACCGGCTGTTCAAGGTCGGGTTGCGAATAGGTCGCTTTGCCATCTCAAGCACGAATCCCGTCCCAATTCCGACACCCACTCGCAGAAATTACGACACAGCGATTGAGGAGACTCAGGGTGTTCGGCGACGCCATGGGGGAACGTGGCCCGCCGATCAGGGGTGGCATATGGATAACGTAGAGCGATCATTCGCCGCCGCGACGGCGATGGGTTTTGTTGTGCTGGTCGTGGGGCTCATTCTGTTGGCCGTGCTGTAGGCCGGCATGCGCGGAGAGTAGAGGCCGCCAGGCGGGGTGGCCTTGCTCGCTTCATGGTCCAAGACGCTTCATGGTCCAAGACGCTTCACGGCACAAGACTGTGGACGGCGGCGATGAGGACGGCCGCAACGACCGTGAGCGATACTGCAACGGCCATGCCCTTTGCTAGCTCGTTCAGTCCCGACCTTGGATCGAAAGTCCGGCAGCGGCAATCTTGAAGACAAGCGAAGGCATCTTTTCCACCGCTCCCCGGTCGGCGTCCGCCGGTGATAAACGGTTTAAGGGGTTGTCGAAATCAACTCGGTGTCACCGGGGGGCACGGTACGGCCCGGCTACTTTGCATGGGGTTGTTTTAAGGATCTTGGCGAGATCCCTGTCATGAAATGAAAGAGGCCGCCAACCGAGGCGGCCTCAACTTGGAATTTAAACGGCCCCAATGGGGGGCCGCCAACCCGCTTGATGGGGTTTTCCTCCAGCAGTCGGGGGGGCACCTTTCGGCTGGGGGCCCCAAACCGACGCGCCGCCACGCAGATTGTTCCCAAAACCAATAGGCTTACCCCATTCGGGCTAGGCGGGGAGCGCCTGGATCATCAGAGACAGGAACAGAACTGGCCGAATGCTGGCAATCGGGAACAGCGGTCATGAACAGAGCTTGGCTCGTTAATAACGAATTCGGACACTCAGAACTGCGAGTTTCGCCGGCGGGGCACCGACGTTCGCAAAGTGTTCTCTGGGACCTAGATATACCCACAACCGCCTAGTCTGTTTGAGGCATGAACAGAGCTGGGCGACCTTGCGGCGGTCGCGAACAAATTAGGACAACGCGAAATTCAGCTTAGGACACTAGGGGTTAAAATACGAACGGCAGTCTGGAGCGCAAAAGAACATATTGCGAACCCGGAACAAACAGTGTACGTTGCTTTTTATCGCCGGCCCGCTTCGCCAACCGTTTGTCCCTCTCGCGAATCCCCGTCATAAGGAGCACGACCAGATGTCCGCCACTGCACTGCGTATCGTCGAAGGATCTTCCATGGACAAGAGTAAAGCCCTGGCTGCCGCGCTCTCTCAGATCGAGCGCCAGTTCGGCAAGGGTTCGGTGATGAAGCTCGGCAAGAGCGACCGTTCGATGGACATCGAGGCGGTGTCTTCCGGCTCGCTCGGGCTCGATATCGCGCTCGGCATCGGTGGCCTGCCCAAGGGGCGCATCGTCGAGATCTACGGGCCGGAATCCTCGGGCAAGACCACGCTGGCGCTGCACACGGTGGCGGAAGCGCAGAAGAAGGGCGGCATCTGCGCCTTCATCGATGCGGAGCACGCGCTCGATCCGGTCTATGCGCGCAAGCTGGGGGTCAACATCGACGACCTCCTGATTTCGCAGCCGGACACCGGCGAGCAGGCGCTGGAGATCTGCGATACGCTGGTGCGTTCGGGCGCTGTGGACGTGATGGTGATCGATTCGGTCGCGGCGCTCGTGCCGAAGGCCGAGCTCGAAGGCGAGATGGGGGAATCGCTGCCAGGTCTCCAGGCGCGGTTGATGAGCCAGGCGCTGCGCAAGCTGACGGCCTCCATCAACAAGTCCAACACGATGGTGATCTTCATCAACCAGATTCGCATGAAGATCGGCGTGATGTACGGCTCGCCGGAAACCACGACCGGCGGCAACGCGCTGAAGTTCTACGCTTCGGTCCGCCTCGACATCCGCCGCATCGGCGCGATCAAGGAGCGTGACGAGGTCGTCGGCAATACCACGCGCGTGAAGGTGGTGAAGAACAAGCTGGCACCGCCCTTCAAGCAGGTCGAATTCGACATCATGTACGGCGAGGGCGTGTCGAAGATGGGCGAGATCCTCGATCTCGGCGTCAAGGCCGGCATCGTCGAAAAGTCCGGCGCCTGGTTCTCCTATGACAGCCAGCGCCTCGGCCAGGGCCGCGAGAACTCCAAGGCGTTCCTGAAGGCTAACCCCGATGTCACCGCCAAGATCGAAACCGCGATCCGCCAGAATTCTGGCTTGATCGCCGAGCAGATTTTGGCCGGCAATCCCGAGCGCGACGCCGACGGCGAGGAGCCGACGGAGGAGTAGGGGCTTAACACCAGTCAAGTTTCGCGAGGAGCGGGCGCTGAGGACGTTGAGTTGCCGACGTCTTCGGCGCCCGTTTCGTTTTGCGTGGGGAGTTGGGGGCATGAAGCGTCTGATCCTGACGAGTTCGTCCGGCTTTGCGCTCGCAAAATCGGCGCTGGCCGAAATCGTCGTGATGTTCTCTTTTCGCTTCCAGTGGGGACCCGTGCCTCCACCTGAAATGCTTGTTGCTTATTTTGCGGCGCGCGTTCGGGGACACTTCCACCGGGTGATCATTGGTCGGATTGGGGGATCCGCTGGCCGCGCGCCATCCGGGACCGCAAAGATCTATCCCTTGTCGATTTTTGCGAACCGTACGACGTGATCGAACTCTGGTTCGATCCCAGTCCCGAGGATCAATTGC
>NZ_JBBIAR010000097.1:0-30073 GCF_054185165.1 Bradyrhizobium sp. UFLA05-109
CAGACCAACCTACAGGGGGTCAATTTTGGACGCCGATCCCCCGGCTTAGGGGGGCAATATTGCAGGCCGAATGACAGACGGGAATGTCGCGCTTGAGTGGCTGACGGAATAGATGCACGCCCGCCGCCCAGTCAAGCCATAACGACCGTCCGGGCATCTTTCCCATACAACGTGAATCAACGAAAATGCTTTTTATGGAACAGGATGAAACGAAGGCCACCACCGAAGCCATTTGCCGGCAAGCGATTGAGTGCCTTCTGCGCTCGATCTCCATGAAGGATGGCGGCGGCGGATTGTCATGCCGCTTCCTTTTTGGGCATATCGGCGCATCACTGTTCGAGCGACGCCTCGGCACCGAGATCTTCTACGATCCCAAGGGGCTGACCGAGGCTACCCTCTTTGTGCGGCAACACGGCCCGGCGCATCTGCGGCAGATGGAGGTGCGGGCTCTCCAGAGCCTGCTGCAGAACTTTGTCATAGACCACTTCTGGCCCATCGGCGAGCGCGTGATGTTCCAGGATGTGCACGGCAATCTTGCCGATGTGACTCATGGCAGGTGAAGAACATGCTGGCGGGGTACCTTGTTGCCTCCCCAATCTTCACGCCAGAAACTGGATTGACGCTCTATCCGTTGGTGCCGGTAATCGTGGAGGAAGATTTCGACGGGTCGGAATTCAGCTTCCTCAAGCCGTTATCCCTGACCCATGCGTGGCTCGGCATTCATCCGTCTAACCCGCTTTCCCCCGACCGTTTTTCATGCGTCAACCCGGACCGCGGCCGCGAGCTCGTCGCCGCATGGCTTGCAGTCCGTGCCCCGAACTTCGAGATGGCGGAAAAGCGGAAGGCGGCGATCCTTGGGGCGCTCGCGCTCACCCTGCCGCGCCATGAGCGAAAGATGTTCAGCGGCAGACACAACTACGGCGGCCGCTGTACAGTCGCACAGTCCGGCGTCACCGAATCCTCAGTGCCCCCGCCGTGCCACCCCTTATGCACAACGCCACCATCGAGGCATGCGACCATCCGTGGCTGAAACGTATTGGCGAGAAGCTCTCATCCGGCGACAACACCGACGTCAAGCATTGCCGCGCGCTCGAATATTTCTACCGCGCCTGGCCGCTGAAGCCCAATGAGAGCTTCGCGCATATCTTCATGGCCATGGACTCGATTTTGGGCGACCCGGGCCGCGCGACGCAAGCGATCATCGAAGCGGCAGCGAAGCACGGCTTTGAAACGTATCCCTATGAACGTCTCAGGCTTCTCATGAGTCTGCGCGCTAGCTAGCGTTATCCACGGCGGCGCGCCAGATGTGCACGATGCCGGCAAGTACCACAAGTATTATGCGGACTACGGCGCAGACCCGATAGTGGATGTTGAGATCATCGCAGCGCAGTGCCTGCGTGCGGTAATCTTCGAAGAGCTTTTGCAGGAACGGCCAGACCGCCGCGACGAAATCCGTGCCGCGGCGCTGGCGGCACGCAATTAACCGGCTCTCAAGCGGGATAGCCGGCGCAATCCCGCGCGGCTTCACGGGGTGGGAAACGCTCGCAGCGTCGCCGAAAAGACGGCGAAGGAAGCCTTCCGCATCGACCTAGGATAATCGCGGAGAAGGGTGAGGCGCAAATGAAGGCGTTTGGTCGGTGGTCAAGCGCCTGATCGTAGGCTTATGCCGGAATCGGTTAAAGCAGCTCTGGAGATCGCGACGGCTCGTTCGGCGACAACCGCGCGATCGCAGTTGCCACGGTTGTCAATCATATGTTGAACGTGACTAAGGGAGCACGGTCGTGTCAACAAAATGAGTGGTTGAAGAAATGCACATTGAACGTGGGGTTGCTCCCTTAGGTCGCACGTCCATTAGTTCGACATGTTGGTGTCAATCAGCGCCAGAAGTGATCGCACCAAAACTAGTCGCCGACGTCCGATCGTTGTCGTGACGATACGCCCGGCTCCTATCAACTCGTAAAGCTTCGTGCGTCCCAAGCCGGTCACTTCGCATGCATCGTCAATCGTGCAGGTGAGCCGCTGGGCGAATGGCATCGTGCTCGGTTCGGCAGCTCTCGGAGCGGATAAACTGACTTGTGGCGGTTGCCCGCCAGTTTTCTCTCGTCGATTGTATCTCACGCGTCGCTGCCCTCCATACTCGCACAAAGCTCGACGGGACGAGAGTTGATTGGGGCGATGGGCAACGTCAATGCGAGCATCTGAGGGCGCTCGCGTACGACAGCGCACGTCAGCGGCGGTTTGAATATTTCCGGACACCACGGGCGACGGGGATTTTTTTGCCCAGCCACAGTGAGGCAGCGCGCCGAGGCTTGTCTGCCAATATCGGCAGGCAGATTTCGCAAGCGTCCGCCGCTGTTCACCAGCGTCTTATTCAACCATTATTCAACGAAGGCGGTTGATGGCAAACTAAGTGCCTGAGATTGCTGGCGCTCCCTAGGGGAATCGAACCCCTGTTTCAGCCTTGAGAGGGCCGAGTCGATCGGCTCAGCGATCCTATGGAAAGTCAATCCCGGCGCATCTGCACGAGCAGGCGTGACCGCACCAGTTTCGCACCAAAAAGAACCTCATCGAAACGCAACAAACCCAATCGAACACAGAGGAAACCGCAGGAAAAACAACGAGGCTGATCGATAGTCTGCCGCTCATAACGGTCTGGTTGCAGGACCGAACCCCGCTCGTTTGCTGGTGAAATCTGAATATTGTCGAACGAAGTAGGGATAGCTGCACCAGGCGCAACTCGATCTCATGGATCGGCAAGCCAGTTCATTCGCACACACTCGCCTGTCCGATTTCTACTCCACACCAGCCGAACGTACGACGGGCGCTTCCCCCTCTTTCGCCGGCAATCTTCTCGGCTTTGATTAAAATTCAGCAACTCCAAACTATCGGGCGGTGGGAGCACCGAATGATCGAGCCGCGTGGTATGTCGAAAGAACAAGCTGCGGCTTACGCAGGCTGCGAGTCGCTTTCAGCGTTCAACGAGTGGGTTCGCCGCGGAATCATGCCGAGACCGATTCCCACGCAAATGGGACAGAAAAGCTATCGACGCAGCCCTTGACCGGCTATCCGGTTTGCAGCCTAAAATTGAAGCTCAATTATCACCATACGACGCATGGAAGGCATCCCGGAATGCGAGTGCAGCTGAAGGGCATCAACTGGTCGATAAAAAAGCTCTCTGACGGTACTGTCAAAGACCTACTGGTACGCTTGGAAGGGCGGCCCGCGCATCGACGCGGAACCCGGCACGCCGGAGTTTATGCGCCTCTACAATAAAGCAGTCGCCTCGTACGCGAACAAGAAGGCCGAGACGTTTAGCTCACTGATCGACTATTTTAAGGACTGCAGCGAGTACAAAGATCTCGGCGACAAAAGTAAGCGCGCTTATGACGGATACCTCAAGCTCATCGGGGCCAAGTTCGGCCCGATGCCAATCGGCGCTCTCGAAGACAAACGCGCGCGCGGGGACTTCAAGGAATTTCGTGATTCATTTTCCGATACGCCGCGCAAGGCGGACTACGTATGGACGACCATCGCTCGTGTTCTGTCGGTTGCGAAGGATCGGGGCAAGATCGCCGTAAACGTCTGTGAGCGCGGTGGCCGGCTCTATGAATCTGATCGATCAGAAATAATCTGGACCGCAGAAGACATCCGCGCCTTCTGCGCGGTTGCCTCCGTTGAATTGCAGGCCGCTCTCCTGCTTGCGCTATGGACGGGCCAGCGCCAGGGTGACCTGCTGCGGCTCACCTGGAAGGATTACGATGGCACGTACATCAGGATGCGTCAGTCAAAGGGACGCGGGAGCAAGGGAAGGCGCCGAGTGACCATCCCAGTCGGGCCACCGCTCAAAGCCGCGCTGGACGCTGCGCTGAAAGAGGAGCGCTCGGCCGTCACCATTTTGGTCAATTCATTTGGCCGGCCCTGGACAGAGGACGGCTTTAGGACGAGTTGGGACAAGGCGTTCAAGAGGACTTCGCTGGAGGATTTGCACTTCCACGATCTGCGGGGCACTGCCGTTACGCGCCTCGCGCTATCGAATTGCTCAGTTCCCGAAATCGCGGCGATCACCGGCCATTCATGAAGGCGGTTCAGGAGATCTTGGATGCGCATTATCTGGGCGGCCGGCTCGAGCTCGCGGAGTCCGCGATCAAGAAGTTGAGCGAAACGTACGGCTAGAACAGATGTGAGTTTGGGATGAGGACAGATCCAGGTGAAGGCGTCCTCGGTCGCCAAGGCTTCTGCGTGGGAGAAGAGCTCCACGCCGCCGGGAAACGAGCTAGCCGCTGTGGTAACGCGCAGCCATCCCGCCAATTCTCAACCGAGAGTACGGAGGACGAACAAATTTCTCAAACCGGACGTCAAACTGAAAAGTCCGTTCTGAGGTGCACCGCTGTAAGTGCTTGATTTGCTTGGTGGGCGCACCAGGGCTCGAACCTGGGACCCGCTGATTAAGAGTTCAGGATCACCCCTTCGCTGCTGTTTCTAGACACACGCCGCGCTACGACGAGTATTCGATAAACCCTTT
Source organism: Bradyrhizobium sp. UFLA05-109 (assembly GCF_054185165.1). Taxonomy (NCBI): domain Bacteria; kingdom Pseudomonadati; phylum Pseudomonadota; class Alphaproteobacteria; order Hyphomicrobiales; family Nitrobacteraceae; genus Bradyrhizobium; species Bradyrhizobium sp. UFLA05-109. The sequence goes on from NZ_JBBIAR010000097.1 coordinate 4,523, forward strand.
GTTTATAGGTGCTTCTCGCATAGTTTCGCGCTCCGTCGAACTCAAACCTTCCAACTGCTCAATCCGCCAACACCGTTTGAAAACCGTTTTGGCGGCCGTGGACTCTCGCCATGACCGATATTCGAATTTCTCTTACTGATAAGACCATCGCTCAATTACCCGCGCCGAAGGAAGGCTGGTACCTCGCGCGAGACACAGAATTGAAAGGCTTCTTTGTCGTTATCGGAAAACGAAAGAGGACCTTCACCGTCCAAGGCGACCTCAGGCTGGGCGGCAAGCGGGCTTCATCCATCAGGGTTTCCATCGGCGACGCCAGCGAGATGTCGACCCGAGCTGCGCGCGCCACTGCCAAGGAATATTTAGCCCAGATTAGCCGAGGGCGCCACCCGAAGGACGAGAAACAAATCGAAGGAGCTCATCCCGTTCCGGTGATGGCAATTAGCGGGACGGCCGCGAGCATCACGCTCAAGCAGGCTTGGCAGCGATACCTGGAGGCGCATCCGATCCGGAAGAACCGCAGCGAAAAGACCATCGAGGGCTACCGCGATCACGTCGACCGAATTTTTGCGGAATGGCTCGATACACCTCTCCATGAGCTCGCAACCGATCCGGCTCGGGTGGCCAAGAAACACGACAGAGTCACAAGCGAGAGCGGGCCATACATGGCCAACGGCAGCATGAGGACCCTGCGGGCCATCTACAATCATGCTCGGAAGACGAACAGGTCTTTGCCATCGGATAATCCAGCCGATGCGGTCGATTGGAATGTGGAGGAGCGCCGCAACACCGGGATGGGCGCGGTCGATCTGAAGGGCTGGTTCGCGCAGCTCGCCGCCTTAGATAATCCCGTGCGTAGAGAGTTCCACCTCTTCACTCTTCTTTGCGGTTCTCGGCCTACCGCGCTCCAGGAGGCCAAGCCAGAACACATCGATATTCGGCGCCGCACGCTGCACGTCCCTAGACCAAAGGGAGGCAAGAAGAAGGCCTTCGATATTCCGTTGTCGCGACAGATGATCCTTTGCCTGGTCCGCGCAATCCGGTACGGCAGGCAAATGTATCCAGGTCAAGCACCAAAGTGGGTCTTCCCGGCCGACAGCGAATCGGGGCATTTGTCGGAAACGAAGGAGGACCGCAAAATCCTATCGAAGTGGGGCAACGACTTCCGTCAAACCTTCCGCACGATTGCAACAGCAGCCGGTGTTTCGGAAGTTGACGCCAAACTCCTCATGAACCACTCCATTCCCGGAGTAAACGCCGGCTACATCACGCGGCATAAGCTTCTCGAAGGTCATCTCCGCAGCCAGCAGCAGGCGATCAGCAGCGCCGTGTTTGCTGCGCTGAGCGCACCGCTAACCCAGGAAGGTTCGCTCCAGGATTGGCTCGGAAAGGGTGGCAGCCGACGTGCAACTCAACTGGCGTCAACCGACGGAAAACAGATCGTAGCCCGGCCGGTTGCTCAACTTGAGCAAGGATCAATCTGGAGCTCGGCGCGTTGAAAACTTTCAGCACGTCTACGCTGGTTCATGATCGGTCCAATCCATCACCGGGAAGTTTGAGCTAAGCCAACGACATCTTACGAACAGGGAGCTTGGCCGCGCGACCGCCCCTAGGGGAATGCCCAGCGGATGTATTCAGTCTGTCGCGAGCAAGTCCTGCTTAGCGGCAATCCAACACGTCCCCATACATCGACCAAGGCCTCGGCAAGCCGGTCGACAAGCGTGTCATCATGATACGGCGTCGGTGTGATGCGCAGCCGCTCGGTGCCGCGCGGGACGGTCGGGTAGTTGATCGGCTGGACATAGATGCCGTGCTCGGCGAGCAGGAGATCGCCCGCTTCCTTGCACTTCTCCGGGTCACCCACGATAAGCGGCACAATGTGGGTTTCATTGGGCATGACCGGCAGGCCCGACGCATTGAGCACGGACTTGACCCGCGCGGCGCGTTCCTGATGGTGGTCGCGTTCCCATTGCGAGGTCTTGAGGTGCCGCACTGCCGCGGTCGCGGCGGCACAGACCGCGGGCGGCAGCGCGGTGGTGAAAATGAATCCCGGCGCGTAAGAGCGCACAGCGTCAATGAGGTCAGTGCTTCCAGCGATATAGCCACCCAGGCATCCGAATGCCTTCGCCAGCGTTCCCTCGACCACGTCAATACGATGTGAGGCGCCCTCACGCACGGCGATGCCGGCCCCGCGCGGGCCATACATGCCCGTTGAATGAACCTCGTCGATATAGGTCATGGCGCCGTAGTGCTCCGCGAGATCACAAATGAGGTTTACCGGCGCCACATCGCCGTCCATCGAGTAGACCGCCTCGAACACGATCAACTTCGGCCGCTCCGGCGGCTCCGCCGCCAGCAATTCTTCGAGATGGCCGACGTCGTTGTGGCGCCAGATCTTCTTTTCCACGCCGGCTCGCCGTACGCCTTCGATCATCGAATTGTGGTTCAAGACGTCCGACAGAATCACGCAATCCGGCAGCAGCTTCGCGATCGTCGAGATGCCGGTCTCATTGGACACGTAGCCCGATGTGAAGACCAGTGCCGCTTGCTTGCCGTGCAGGTCGGCGACCTCGCGCTCCAATTCGACCAGCGGGTGGTGGGTGCCTGAAATGTTGCGGGTGCCACCCGCGCCAGCGCCCATCTCAATGGTTGCCTCGACCATCGCGCTGATCACCTTCGGGTGCTGGCCCATGCCAAGGTAATCATTCGAGCACCAGATCACTACCGGGCGTGGGCCGTCCGGGGAATGCCATATTGCGTGCGGAAATCGCCCAGCGATTCGCTCGAGATCGGCGAACACGCGGTAGCGCCGCTCGGCGTGCAGCCGGGCAAGTGCAGCGGAAAAGAAATGATCATAAGTCACGAAGTACACCCGAAATTGTTTAACCTTGCTTTCTAAGTCTACGTACATGCGAGCCCTCGAGCAGAGCGCGGTCGATCCTCGGGAGGGAGAGGACTTTGCCGGGGCCACGGCGAACGCTCGGAGGGCGGCGCCCCTCAGTGCGGCTTACCGAGCACGAAACTGAAGGGCACGACAAAGAGCTCATCGCCCTGATCGTCGCTGACATGCAGCACCCAGTCACGCCAATCCTCGAGGCAGCGCTCGTTGGTGAAGGATTGCACGACGCGCGTCGCATGATCGCGCGCCTCAGCGAGGTCGCGTACCACGGCGCCGCAGCGATCGAGGAACACCTTCTTCGTATTGGAGCAGTGGAAGTATACCTGGGTCATGTTCATCTCCTTCAAGGGAGCGCGTAGCCACGATATCTCACCGTTGCCGGTGTCTTCGACCGCGCGGTCCGAAAGACGGAAGCGATCAAGACAACTTTGATGCGCATCCTGATTGATCCGGCTCGGATGATTCCATTAATTCAGGCTTCGACAGCCTTGGCTTTGCGTAGGTTGATGAGGCATTGTCATTTCTTAGCGTCCGGCATTTTTCTAATCGCCCGATTCGCCTGAATAGCTTGGCGGCAACAAACGATTTGATCTTTCGTTAGCGGATGTCGGCGTTCCCCTTCCACATCTGGCGCGAACCTGCAGCTCGCTCGCGCTTCAATCTCGTCATCAACTGATGACAAGGCCACAGCAAGCGATGAAAAGCCTGCGACCAGTCGCATCGCTATCTTCGACTTCATGAACGGGAATTGAAGCACCCCTGCTGAAAGGGGTGCCTTCGGACATTTCCGGATGTTTTACGGACATCAAGTCGTCTCGCATGCCGCCACATCAGAAACTTGTTGGGTCGGGAAGTGTCCGTCCGGCGATTGCCCCTCCTCACGATCGGGACGCCGGCGGGCGAACCCCGCCGGTTGATGATTCAGTTGCGATGGGGGCGCTCCCGATTGTGCTGAGCATCATCGCCGGAAGTACGGACACTATCGGCTTTCTGGGACTGAACGGACTGTTCACCGCGCATGTTACTGGTAATCTCGTGGTTCTCGCTGCGAGGCTTGTCGCCGGCGAGCAAGCGCCGATGTCGTATCTGATCGCCGTTCCTGTCTTCATAGCCGGGCTTGTACTTGCGAAGGTACTCGCAGCCGCTTTGGAGCGAATTGGGATCGCTTCCCTGGTGCCCCTGCTCCTGCTGCAATTCGTCTTGCTGCTGGCGTTCCTCGCCGTCTGCCTCGCCGCCGGTCCCTATGTTGGTCACGACGCTGCGATCATGGCGCTGGCCGGAATGCTCGGCGTCTTGGCGATGGCTGTTCAGAACGCCCTCGTGCGCCTCTCCTTGAGGGAAGCGCCGGGCACGGCGATCATGACCACCAACATCACCCTCTATGCGATAGACGTAGCTGAAATCCTCCTCGGGCGAAATGCGGTCAGCGTTGCTAGTGCGCGCCGTCGCGCCAGCCATACCTGGCCGGCAATCCTCGGATTTCTAATCGGCTGCGCCCTTGGGGGGGCCTGCGAGGCGGCTCTCGGACTGAAAGCGGTCGTGCTGCCAGTCAGCCTCGCATTCCTCGCCGTGGCGTTGAGCCTGACTCCCATCCCTCACCACGCCGAAACTGACCGCTCATCGAACAGGAGAGATCCGACATGACCGCAATTAGGGTAGAATCAGACAGCCTGGGCAAGGTCGAAGTACCCGCGGATAAGCTGTGGGGGGCGCAAACGCAGCGCTCCCTCGAGCACTTCAGCATCGGTCACGACCTGATCCCTCGCGAGATGATCACCGCCTACGCAATTCTCAAGCGCTGCGCTGCCGCCGCCAACCACGCCGGCGGCCGGTTGCCCGCTCAAGCTCACGATCTGATTACCCGGGTCTGCGACGAAATCCTCGCCGGCCAGCACCACGACATGTTCCCGCTGCACGTCTGGATGACCGGCAGCGGCACGCAGTTCAACATGAACGTCAACGAGGTGGTGTCGAACCGCTGCTGTCAGCTCGCCGGGACGGCGCTCGGCAGCAAAACGCCGATTCATCCCAACGATCATGTCAACATGTCGCAATCGTCGAACGACAGCTTTCCGTCGGCGATGTATATCGCGGCCGCCGTCAATGCGAAGTCCCGCCTGATTCCCGCAGTCGCTGCGCTGCGCGATGCCATCGCCGCGAAGGCGGCGGAATGGGACGATATCGTCAAGATCGGCCGCACCCACATGCAGGACGCCACGCCGCTTACGCTCGGCCAGGAATGGTCAGGCTATGCGGGCATGCTGTCCGACGACATCGATCGGATCGAAGACGCATTGAAGGGTGTCTATCGGCTCGCCTTGGGTGGCACGGCCGTGGGGACCGGAATCAACGTTGCCCCGGGTTTTGCCGAAGCGGTGGCGGCCGAGATTGCCGGTTTCACCGGGCTGCCGTTCGTCACAGCGCCCAACAAGTTCACCGTCCAGGGCGCACATGATGCGCTGGTTCAGCTCTCCGGGACGCTGCGTACGCTTGCGGTGTCGCTCTACAAGATCGCCAACGACATTCGGCTGCTCTCCTGCGGGCCGCGCGCCGGTTTCGCCGAACTCCTGATCCCGGAGAACGAGCCCGGCTCCTCGATCATGCCTGGCAAGGTCAATCCGACCCAGGCCGAAGCGCTGGCAATGATTACCGTGCAGGTCATGGCGAACGATATCGGCGCGGGCTTCGGCGGGGCGGGAGGATATCTCGAGATGAACGTCTACAAGCCTCTCATGATCTTCAGCGTTACCCACTCGATCACTCTTCTCTCCGACGGCTGCACGAACTTCCGCAAGTTTCTCGTTGAAGGCACACAGCCGAACCGGAAGACGATCAGCGAGTACGTGAACCGTTCGTTGATGCTGGTGACGGCGCTGGCGCCCGTGATTGGCTACGACAAGGCTTCCAAGATCGCGCATCACGCTGCGGAACACGACCTCACCCTGAGAGAGGCTGCCCTCAAGCTCGGTTTCGTGGACGAGCAGACGTTCGACCGCATCGTCGACCCGGCCAAGATGGTCAAACCTTACGTCGCCACGGGCGGCCTGGGCGGATGACCGTCTGCGAATCTGCCACCGATCGTGGAAGCAGTCATGACCTTCGAGGAACAATCGAAGTTGATCCTTGCATTCGCAAAAGTACTTTTTGTGAATGGTCAGACAACCGATCAGATCATCTCTGTTGTCCGCCGGCTCGGCAACAAGCTCGGTATCGACGCCGAGTTGCTGCCGCGCTGGGGCGAGCTGAAATTGCGAGTCGAGAACGATCGGATGACGCCGATCTCATACGTCGCGGCGGATCCAGTCGGTGTCGACATGGATCGCGTTGCTTCCGCGATGCAGGCCGTCGCGGACGTCGAGGCCGACCGTCTTTCGCCAGAGCAGGCTTACAGACGGATTGACACCATCGCCAAGGCGCCGCTGGCCCCGACGTGGATGTTTGCCCTGGCTGCCGCCGTCGGTGCGGTCGCTCTTGCCGTCATCTTCGGCCTTCAGCACGGGCCCGCAGCGCTAGTGGTGTTCGTAAGCGCGGGCGCCGGCGCCCTGCTACGTCGCTCTATTTCCACCCTGAGTCCGAACATCCTCCTCCAGCCATTCGCCGCAGCCTTGCTTGCAGGTCTGATCGGCGGACTGGCGGCTCGTTACCAGTTGAGCTCAGCGCTACGGCTCGTTGTTGTATGTCCCGGCATGGTGCTGGTTCCAGGACCGCACGTTCTCAACGGAGCGATCGACTTGATCGCGGGACGCATCCATCTCGGCGCCGCCCGCCTTGGCTATGCCGGACTTATCGTCGTGGCAATCTCGATCGGACTGCTGCTGGGACTCACAGCCATGCATGAGTACCTGCCGATCGACCCGCCGGCGGTGGCGGTGCCGTTCTGGCTCGACGTCATTGCAGCCGGCGTCGCCGTGGTCTGCTTCAGCGTGTTCTTCTCAATGCCACTGAATATGCTGGCTTGGCCGGTCTTGGTCGGCATGCTGGCTCACGCCCTGCGTTGGGTCGCAATCGCCTGGCTCGGATCTGGGATCGCGGCCGGCGCTTTCGTTGCTTGCCTTGTCGTCGGCATACTGCTCACGCCAGTGTCGCATCGCCTGCACCTGCCATTTGCGGCTGTCGGGTTCGCGTCCGTCGTATCGATGATCCCGGGGATCTACATCTTCAGGATGACGAGTGGACTGACAGAGCTTGCCGGTTCGGCGCAGACCACCTCGGAACTTGTCGGCGCCACGATCGCCGACGGTACAACTGCTGTCGCAGTAATCCTGGCAATGAGCATCGGGCTGATTGTTCCGAAGATGGTGATCGACAACTTTGCCAATTCGCACGGACGTTCGGCGAAGTGAAGCGAGCGCCCGGCCTGCGATTGGCATCAAGAACTGACAAAGCCTCATCAATCCATGCAAAGCCGCCGCTGAAAAAATCCTGCATCGTTGAATTCATTCGAGCCTGTTCAATCGCGTCGATCGCGGCTCCGCAGTCATCGCGTCTCTTGTAGTTCCTAATCAATCAGGAAGGCCTCTATGAAAACCGTAGCAGACCAGTTCGCCGAGATCTTGGCCAATGCTGGCGTCAAGCGGATTTACGGAATCGTGGGTGACAGCCTCAATGGCCTCACAGATGCCGTTCGTCGTCAGGGCAAGATCGAGTGGATCCACGTGCGGCACGAAGAGGTCGCTGCGTTCGCGGCTGGTGCGGAAGCGCACTTGACTGGGTCGCTCGCCGTTTGCGCCGGAAGCTGTGGGCCCGGCAATCTGCATCTGATCAACGGATTGTTCGATTGTCACCGTTCGAACGTCCCCGTGCTCGCTATCGCCGCGCACATTCCGTCGGCCGAGATCGGCAGTGGCTACTTCCAGGAGACGCATCCGCAGACGTTGTTTCAGGAGTGCAGCCACTATTGCGAACTCGTATCGGGCGCCAACCAGATGCCACGCGCAGTAGAAGTCGCCATCCGCGAGGCGGTTGGTAGGCGCGGCGTCTCGGTGATCGTGATGCCGGGAGATGTGGCGTTGCAGCCGGCGCTCGATACTCCCCTTCCCAAGGTTTCAGGCCTGCTGCCGTCGGCGCCTGTTGTCACCCCATCCCAGGAGGATCTGGACCGCCTTGCGGCGCTGCTCAGTGGGGACCGACGCGTGACCATCCTTTGTGGTTCGGGATGTGCGGGAGCACACGATGAATTGCTGGCGCTCGGCGAACGATTGAATGCGCCAATGGTGCATGCGCTGCGCGGCAAGGAGCACGTCGAATGGGATAATCCTTACGATGTGGGCATGACCGGCCTGATCGGCTTTTCGTCTGGCTACTACGCCATGCGGGACTGCGACGTGCTCCTGATGCTAGGAACGGATTTTCCCTACCGCCAATTCTATCCCGAAGGCGCTGCTGTCCGGATCGCCCAGGTCGACATCCGGCCGGAACACCTTGGGCGGCGTGCGGCAGTCGACCTTGCTCTGGTCGGAGATGTCCGCGCAACGATCCAGGCATTGCTCCCACATCTCGAGCAAAAGCAGGATGAGGCACATCTGGCTCAAGCCCAGCAGCACTATGCCCGGGCCCGCAGCGAACTCGATCAGCTCGCCACCGGAAGCCGCCGAAAGGGATTGGTTCATCCACAGCAGATCGCCAGTGCGCTGAGTGCGCACGCCGGCAGAGATGCCATTTTCACTTGTGACGTGGGCCTTCCGACGGTCTGGGCCGCGCGATATCTCGCGATGAACGGTCATCGCCGCCTGATCGGCTCGTTCTGGCATGGCTCCATGGCAAATGCGATGGCCCAGGCCATCGGCGCTCAGACAGCCTGTCCCGAACGTCAGGTCATCTCGATGTCCGGAGATGGCGGGTTCACGATGCTGATGGGCGATCTGCTCACGATCGCTCAGTACAATCTCCCGGTGAAGGTGGTCGTGTTCAACAACGGATCGCTGGGTTTCATCGAGCTCGAGCAGAAATCGACCGGATTTCTCGACTTCGGGACCGAGCTAAAGAATCCGAATTTCGCGGCGATGGCGGAGGCCATCGGCATTCGCGGCATCAGGATCACCGATGCGTCGGAGGTCGATGAGGCCGTCGGCGCCGCCCTCGCCCATGACGGTCCTGTCCTGATCGACGCGGTCGTGAACCGCACCGAGCTTGTCATGCCGCCATCAGTCACGGTGGAAATGGCCAAGGGATTCTCGCTCTACATGGCGAAGGCGATCATGAACGGCCGGGCCGACGAGGTGATCGACCTCGCCAAGACGAATCTCTGGCGCTGAGGAGACGCACCATGGATCTGACGGCGCTCCTTCTATCGCGGCTGCAGTTCGCGTTCACAATCTCGTTCCACATCATTTTTCCCTCCTTCACGATTGGATTGGCGGCATGGCTGACCGTCCTTGAGGCACTAAATCTGGCCACCGGCCGGCCGGTGTATCGCCGCGTCTTCGATTTCTGGCTGAAGATCTTTGGTGTCGTGTTCGGGCTCGGGGTCGTCACCGGCATCGTGATGGCCTTCGAGTTCGGCTCCAACTGGAGTGAACTCTCGCGCATCTCCGGTCCGATCCAGGGTCCGCTCATCGCCTATGAAACCTTCACCGCCTTTGCGCTCGAAGCGAGCTTCTTCGGCGTGCTTCTGTTCGGGCGGCAACGGGTCGCTCCATGGTTCTACCTGCTTTCGACAGCGATGGTGGCGCTCGGTACCACGCTCTCGGCGTTCTGGATCATGGTCAACAACAGCTGGATGCAGGTGCCGGTCGGCTACGTCGTCCAGAACGGTACGTTCGTTCCTGCCGATTGGGCCAAAATCATCTTCAGCCCGGTCGTTTGGGTACGCTTTCCGCACATGCTGCTCGCTTCCTATCTGACCGGCGCCTTCTGTGTGGCTGCGACGGGAGCCTGGTATCTGCTGCGGGGCAAATTCCAAGCCGAGGCCCGCACGATGCTGCGCATGGGCCTTTATCTCGCTGCCATCCTCGTTCCGGTGCAGATTTTCTTCGGGCACCTCACCGGCGACTACGTCCACGACTATCAACCTGCCAAGTTCGCGGCAATCGAGGGGCGCTGGCATGACGAGCAGCCCGCCAGCGAAGTCCTGTTCGCGCTTCCGAACGAAGCATCGGCGAGCAACCGATATGCGATCTCGGTGCCAATCCTCGGCAGCCTGATCGGCAGCATGAGCTTCGATTCGAAGGAAGTCGGCTTGACGAGCTTTCCGCCGCAGGATCGTCCACCGGTCTTGATCCCGTTCTTTGCGTTCCGCATCATGGTCGGCTGCGGTCTCCTCATGCTGGCGCTCGCATGGCTCGGATCCTACTTGAGCCACAAGAACCGCATTGAGCAATACCGCGCGCTGCTCTGGTGCACCTTCCTTAGCTTTCCCTTGCCGTACATCGCCATATTGACCGGCTGGTTCACTGCAGAGGTCGGGCGGCAACCCTGGACAGTCTATGGCGTGTTGCGGACGGCTGATGCGCTGACGCCGTTTCTGACGACGCGTGCAGCCTCGATCTCGCTCATCGTCTTCTGCGCCCTTTACGTCTTCCTCTTTGTCTTCGGCACCTTCTACGTCTACCGGCTGCTGCGCAGCGGCCCCGCCGGCGATCTCGCCCTGCCCCCGGTCGGTGCCACCCCCAACCGCCCGATGTCCGTTGCCGGCCAGCATGGCATGCCGGACACCGCTCTGCTTGTTTCAGGAGAATAACCGATGATCCTCTTCTGGGTGGCCGTTCTCGCAATCAGCACAATGCTCTACGTGCTCCTCGACGGCTTCGATCTTGGCATCGGCATCCTTTTCGGCGCCACACGCGACGAACGACGGCGCGCTGCGATGATGAGCGCCATCGCGCCGATCTGGGACGGCAACGAAACCTGGCTCGTCGTCACCGGGGTGGTCCTTTGGGGAGCCTTTCCGCTCGTCTACGCGACCCTGCTATCGGCGTTCTATTTGCCGCTTCTCTTCATGCTCACGGGGTTGATCCTGCGCGGCGTTGCGTTCGAATTCCGGTACAAGACGACGAGCATGCGTTGGGTCTGGGACGCGAGCTTTGCCGGCGGCTCGCTCGTCGCCGCCTTCATGCAGGGACTTACCGTCGGTGCCTTGGTCGAAGGCCTGCCGATTTCGGCCGGACACTACTCCGGCGGCGAATTCGGCTGGCTAAGCCCGTTTGCGCTCCTCTGCGGTATCGGACTCTGCCTCGGCTACACCTTGCTCGGTGCCTGCTGGCTCGTGCGCAAGTGTGAAGGTGAGGTGCGGGACAGCGCTTATCGCATCATTCCGTATCTGTCGGGCGGGCTGCTCGCCTTCCTGATCATCGTGTTTGCCTGCGCCCTGGCCCAGGACCTTCCGGTCATGATGCGGTGGATCGAACGTCCATACCTATTTGTCTTCCCCGTAGCCGGAGCGTTTGCCGCCATCGCTCTCGCCATCAGCGTTCGCGCCCGCAAGGACACTGTGCCATTCCCCTTGGTCGCACTTATCTTCGCGGCCGCCTTCGGTACGCTCGCGATCTCGTTCTGGCCCTACATGATCCCGTTTTCGATCACGATCGTCGAGGCCGCAGCACCCCATACCAGCCTCGCCTTCATGTTTTGGGGGGCAGGTCTCTTCGTCTTCCCCCTGATGCTCGTCTACACCGCAATCAGCCTGCATGTCTTCAGAGGAAAGATCAGTAAAGCGTCACGACACTACTAAGCGAAGCCAACACACCCAACCCACCCACCTTGCAACAGGAGAGTATCAACATGACCAAAGCGAATAACGAGCGCCCGACAGGTACTGAGCTGCTTCACAGCCCGCGCTTGAACAAGGGAACTGCATTCACTGTGGCTGAGCGCCGCGCATATGGGCTCGAAGGCCTGCTGCCGCCTGCTGTGCTTCCGATCGAGCATCAGGTGGCCCGCATTCATGACGAGATCACCAATCTCGATGACGACCTACAGAAGTACCTCGTGCTGTCGGACCTGCAGGCGCGCAACGAAACGCTGTACTACGCCGTCCTGATGTCGGATCCGGCGACCTACATGCCCCTCGTCTATACGCCGACGGTCGGCGAAGCTTGTCAGAAGTTCGGCCATATCTTCCGCGAGGCGCGGGGCATCTATCTGCCGATCAGCGCGCGCGGCCGCTTGAAGGAGTTGCTGTCCAACTGGCCGGAAAAGGACGTGCGCTTCATCGTCGTCACCGACGGCGAGCGCATCCTCGGTCTGGGCGATCTCGGCGACGGGGGCATGGGTATCCCGGTCGGGAAGCTTGCGCTCTACACGGCCTGCGCCGGCGTTCCGCCGCGACACTGCCTGCCGGTCGTTCTTGATGTCGGCACCAATAACCAGAATCTGATCGAGGACCCGCTCTATCTTGGCCGGCGCCAGCAACGCGTGCGCGGCGACGAATACGTTTCCTTCGTCGATGAGTTCGTCGCGGCCGTCGAGGCCCTCTACCCGAAGTGCTGCATCCAGTGGGAGGATTTCGCGAACTTCAATGCCGTCCCCATTCTCTCCCGCTATCGTGACAAGGTCTGCACCTTCAACGATGACATTCAGGGCACCGCCAGCGTCGCGCTGGCCGGCATCCTCGCGGCGCTGCGCATCTCCAAGAGCAAGCTCACCGAGCAGCGTTTCCTCTTCCTCGGCGGCGGCTCCGCAGCGACCGGCATCGCGGAGCTCATCAGCCAGGCGATGGCAATGGAGGGCATGGATATCGCTGAGGCGCGCGCCCGCAACGCCCTCTTCGATATCAACGGCCTCATGGTGAAATCGCGCACAGATCTTGCCGACTTCCAGAAGCCCTTTGCGATCGAGCATTCACCAATCACAACTTTCGTGGATGCGGTCAAGGCACTCAGGCCTACTGGGATCATCGGTGTCAGCACCGTACCGAAGCTGTTCAACCAGCAGGTCATCGAGACCATGGCGGAGATCAACGAGCGGCCGATCATCTTTCCATATTCCAACCCCACGTCGCGCTCGGAATGCACGGCTGAAGAGGCCTATCGCTGGTCCGAGGGTCGCGCGATCTTCGCAAGCGGCAGCCCGTTCCCGCCCGTGAAGATTGGCGAGCGCACATTGGTGCCGGGCCAAGGCAACAACGTGTACATTTTCCCCGCCATGGGCATGGCCGTGCTCGCTACGGAGGCGACGCGGGTGACCGATGAGATGTTCATCGTTGCAGCCAAGGCCGTGGCGGACCAAGTCACGGAGGAGAACCTCGCGACCGGTCTCATCTATCCGCCTCAGAGCCGGATCCTGGAAGCCTCGCTCCACGTCGCCGAGCAGGTCGCCAAGCACATCTTCGACAAGGGCCTCGCGCGCGTGTCTCGGCCCAAGGATATCGGCGCTTTTATCCGCGCGCGTGCTTATCGTCCCGCGTATCAGGAGTAAGCTCGATGACGCCCTCATTCGAACTGCGGAGTTCGTCCGAAAATGCTGTTATCGAGCCGGCGCGGGGGGATACGCCGGCTCGCGCGGCTTCCCCAACCGGCGAGCAGCACCTTCACCGGATCGTCATTGTCGGCGGCGGTGCCGCCGGGCTGGAGTTGGCGACTCGTCTCGGCGACCGTCTCGGTCGGCGCGGACGAGCAGAGATAGCACTCGTCGATTGCGCCCGGACGCATGTTTGGAAGCCGCTGCTGCACGAAGTCGCAGCGGGCAGCCTGGATCCGGGCGACAACGAGCTGAGCTACCTCGCACAAGCGCATTGGCACGGTTTCCGATTTCGCTTCGGTGAGATAGCCGGGCTTGATCGTGCCAGGAAGGAGGTGCATCTGGCCGCCAGCTTCGACGACGAGGGTCACGAGATTACCCCGTCCCGCGCCATCGGCTACGACACCCTGGTCATCGCGATCGGCAGCCTCACTAATGACGTCGGCACGCCCGGCGTTGCCGAGCATGCGGTGGCACTCGAAACGCCGGCGGCGGCCGCGCGCTTCAATCGGCGGCTGGTCAATGCGTGCCTGCGCGCCCAGACGCAGCCCGGCGAGGTGCGTCCCGGCCAGTTGCACGTCGCGATCGTCGGCGCCGGTGCGACCGGCACGGAACTCGCCGCGGAGCTGCAACGCACGGCACGCGAAGTGGTCGCCTACGGGTTCGATCGCATCGATCCCGAGCGCGACATACGCCTCGTGCTGATCGAAGCAGCGGATCGAGTTCTGCCCGGGCTGTCTGAGCGCATCTCCGAGGCGACCCAACGCCTTCTCGATCAGATGGGAATCGAAGTTCGTATCGGAGCCAGAGTGGTCGAAGTGACCGCGCAGGGCCTCAAGCTCGCCGATGGAAGCTTCATCAGCTCGGAGCTGGTAGTATGGGCAGCCGGGGTCAAAGGGCCCTCGGTGTTGCGAGACCTCGACCGGCTGGAAGTCAATCGCGCCAACCAGCTCGTGGTGCAGCAGACGTTGGAGACGACCCACGACCCCAACGTTTTCGCGATCGGCGACTGTGCTGACTGTCCGCGGCCGGGCATGTCCACCCCCGTTCCGCCACGCGCGCAGGCGGCGCATCAGCAGGCAGCACACATGGTGCGTCAGATCGAACGGCGGCTGCGTTCAGCGCCGCTACTTCCCTATACGTACAGGGACTTCGGCTCCCTGGTGTCACTCGGGCACTGGGGCACTGTCGGAAATCTGACGGGCTTGCTGTTCGGGCGCGGCGTCTTCATCGAGGGGCTGATCGCGGGCCTGATGTACCACTCGCTGCGTCTCATGCACGAGCGCGCGCTACGCGGAACCGCAGGCGCCATCTTCGGCGCAATTGCTCGCGCCCTGTCGAGGCGAACGAGCCCGCGGGTGAAGCTCCATTGAGCGGGAAGTTTCGCGCTCACTCATCACGCCAAAAGCAAAGATTGCGACGAACGTTCGCATCAGTCGGCATCAGCAAATAAGGAGATCGTCGTGCAGATTTTTCAAGCCTTTGCGGACACTTTACGCCACAATCCGGTAATCGCGCTGTTTCTCACACTCGCGCTCGGATTTTGGTTCGGTAATCTCAAGTTTGGCACGTTCAGCCTCGGTGCGGTGACAAGCACACTGATCGCTGGCCTTCTGATCGGACAACTCCATATCCACATCGATCCCGCGGTACAGGACACCTTCTTCATGATGTTCCTGTTCGCCGTCGGATATAGCGTTGGGCCGGTATTCATTCGCGCCCTCAAGACGGACGGACTGCCGCAGGTCGCATTTACGCTGATTGTTTGCTGCACCGGCCTTGGGGCCGCCTATGTCGCAGCAAGATTTCTCGGTTACGACCCGGCAGTTGCGGCAGGCCTGCTCGCGGGCAGCTACACGAACTCCGGTACCCTTGGCGTTGCAACAGCCAACATGGGCGAGCTCGGCCTTGATCCGCAACAGACCGCGTCGATGGCCAGCCTGGTCGCGATTGCCTACGCCGTGACCTACCCGTTCGGCGCCGTCGGATCAGCGTGGTTTCTGGCCACGCTCGCACCCAAGCTCCTGGGCATCGATCTGGTGAACGAGTGCAAGCAATACGAGGCCAAGATGGGTACGCAAGGTACCGAGCCAGGCGTCGAATCCGCATCGCGGCCGCTGACCACGCGCAGCTACCGACTCGAGAACGACGACCTCGCTGGACGATCGCCGCGGGACCTGAATGATGTCTTGGACGGCGCGATGATCACGCGCTATCGCCAGGGGAACAAGATTCTTGAGCCCGATGCGCATGCTCCGGTCGAGAAAGGGGCAACGCTTGTGATCTCTGGCCCTCAACGCGCGCTCCTCACCGCCGAACGGATCGTCGGACCCGAGGTGGAGGATCCCGAGCTGCTCTCCTATGTGGTCGAGGAAATGGACGTCGTCGTCACCACGAAGGCTGCCGCCAATCGAACCGTTCGCGAACTGGAACAGGACGAACTCATGCGCTTTGGGCGTTCCATTTTCCTGCTTCGCGTCACGCGCGCCGGTCACTCAATCGAGCCAAGCCCGGACCTGGTGATCCAGCGCCGGGACGTGCTGACGCTGCGCGGCGCTCGGAAATTCGTCGAAGATCTCGCGACGTCGCTCGGCTACGCCGATCGCCGCACGTCCAGGTCGGACATCGCCTTCATGGGCGCGGGCATCGTGATTGGCAGTCTCGTTGGCTTGATCACGGTCAATGTCGCCGGCATTCCGCTTAGCCTCAGTGCCTTCGTGGGGACGCTCATTGCCGGCCTGGTTTTCGGGTATCTGCGCTCCGTCTATCGGACGTTCGGGGCCATCCCCGCACCTGCGCTCTGGGTGTTCAACAATGTGGGCCTTTCTGGCTTCCTCGCCGTGGTCGGCTTGAACGCCGGTCCCGGCCTGGCCTCTGGCCTGGCGAGCTACGGCATCAGCCTGTTCGTTGCCGGCATATTCGCCTCGTTGGTGCCGCTCATCGTCGGCCTCGTCCTCGGCAAGTACCTGTTCAGGTTTCATCCGGCCATCCTGCTCGGGGCCTGCGCAGGCGCCCGGAGTGCGACCCCGGCGCTGGGCGCGATTCAGGAAGCCGCCAAGAGCACCATTCCGGCGATCGGGTACACCATCCCTTACGCAGTCAGCCGCATCGTGCTCGCGATCTTCGGCGTCGCGATCCTGCTGGTCATGAAATGAGCAACGTCGCCGCTCTGAAGGCAGCAGTCGGTAGACGAACATACCGACGTTAAGAAATGACAAGGCCTCATCAACCTACGCAAAGCCAAAGCCGTCAATTCCCGATTAATAGAATCATCCGAGCCGGGTCAATCGCTCTTGATGTCCAGCTTCGCAACAAAGTCAGGAGACCAGCGTGACTACGTCTGTGCCAGTGAACCGAAATGAAAGGGCCATTCTGCGCGCCTTGACGCACCGGATCCACGCGGGATTCGTCTCATCGATCAACCTCGTGTCCGCCGACGCCGTGCGCGCCGAGAACCCGGAGGTCAAGGCGGCGTTGGGCAATGTCGTTGAATTCCTGGAGCAGCATGCCGAAGTTCATCGCATCCTGGCCTTCCCGGACGGCAGCGGACACGTCGACGCGGCCGAATGCATTCATAAGCTCGGACTCGCGGTCAGCCGGTCCCTCAAGCCCATGGGAATACGTCTGACACTTGCGGCTGACACTTTACCGCTGGAATCGCAGCGATGCTGGCGTCTCGCCTTGGCGATCCATGAGCTCGTGACAAACGCTGCGCGCAACGCGTATTTTGACAACAGGGTCGGCGCCATCAAGATCAAACTGTCTCTTGCGAAAAATGCGGTCAATTGCGTCGTTGCCGACAATGGGTCGCGTTCGAGGCGATTGAAGCCGGCGTTAGGCCTCCAGATGGTAACCGATCTGGTTAAAGGCCTCGACGGTCGAATTGACTATGCCTTCGGAACGCAATTTTCGTCTTGTCTCTTGGTGTTTCCATTGACCGCGCAGGAGCGACGGGCTAACCGCGCCGTCGCGACGCGACGCGCCAGAAGCTTGCTGAAATGCAAGGCCATGCCACCGCAATGGCCGCTGGCGGCACCCGCCCGGTCTGCCCGCGCGCGAAATATCCCGGAAGCCGTCAGGGCTGCCGCGGCTCCGCTTCGGAGCCAAATGAAGCGTGTAGCCGGTTGACCGCCTGACGCCGGAGATATCGCCATGCGCCAGCACCCCTCGTTCCTCGTCCGGCACGCCGCGCTCGTGTTTGCCGCGAGGACCTTCGCAGCGGCGATGCTGGCATTTTCGATGGCCCTTCTGCTGGAGATGCCGCGTCCCTACTGGGCGATGGCATCGGTCTACATCACCTCCAACCTGCTAAGCGGGGCAACCTACTCCAAGGCGGTCTATCGCATTTTGGGAACGCTGATCGGCGCTGCAGCGACGATCGTGCTGGTGCCGAACCTCGTGGATGCGCCCGAAATGCTCAGCCTCAGCATCGCGCTGTGGGTCGGCATTTGCCTGTACCTCTCGCTGAGCGACGGCACGCCGCGCAGCTACGTGTTCATGCTGGCCGGCTATACCGTGGCGCTGCTCGGCTTTCCGATCGTGTCAACGCCTCAATTGACTTTCGAGCTTGTGACTGCTCGCGTCGAGGAAATCACCCTCGGGATCATCTGCGCAAGCATTTTTGCGATGATCGTGCTGCCGCGCAGTGTCGCCTCTGCAATCAAGGAGCAAGCGGCCGCCTGGCTCGACGGCGCCCGCCGGCTTGGCGTCGATGTTCTGAGCGGCCGTGGCAGCAATCAGGAGCGCGACAACGAACGTATGCACCTCGCCGCCGGAGCGTCCGAAATTGACCAGCTCAGCCGGCATCTCGACTACGAGGTCGCGACTTCGGCAAATGTGACGCGAGGCCTGGCGCTCCTCCGGCAGCACATGTTGTCGCTGCTTCCGCTGCTCGGATCGATCGAGGATCGGAAGCTCTCACTCGATCCGGATGCAGAGGCGTCGGCGCGGATTGCCGGAATCTGCACAAGGACCGCGCAATGGCTCGAAGCAGGCAGTCAGGATGGACAGGAAGCCGATGCGTTGCGGGCGGAGCTCGATGAAGTCCGGCCTGTGCTGGACGCGGACGCCGGCTGGATCGACATCAGGGTCACAGGGCTTGTTGTCCGGCTCCGCGAGCTTGTGGATGTAATGCAGGATTGCCGCCTTCTGCGCGGGGCGATTGCCGATGGTCGCAATCCGGACCAAGTTCCGCTCGCCTTCACTTCTGGCGCATTGACTTCCGCCGTTCTGCACCGGGACTGTGTGTCCGCGCTGCTGACGGCCACATCTGTGGCCATTTCCGTGTTGGCTTGCTGCGGGTTCTGGATCGCGACCGGCTGGACCGACGGCGCGGCCGCTCCGCTTTTCGCCGCCGTCGTCGGCAGCTTCCTCGCCGGCGCGGACGATCCCCTTCCGACATTCCGCAACTTCTACGCGGTAATCCTCGCAGTCATCGTGGTGAACGGCATCTACACGTTTGGGGTGTTACCGCGGATCACGACGCTCGAAATGTTGATTGCCGCGCTTATGCCGGCCTTCCTGCTGTTCGGCTGGATGGCGGCGCGACCCGCGACCGCGCGCGTCGGCTCCATGCTCGCCATCTTCACCTCCGTGCAATTGGCGCTCACTTCATCCTACTCGGCCGATTTCTCTTCCTTTGCCAACGTTAGCATAGCGCAGATGCTGGGCGTTGGACTCACAGGCACAGTCTGCGGCATCGTTCGCTTGTTTGGAGCCGAGTGGATTGCAAGCCGATTGTTGCGAAGCAATTGGCGGACGCTCGCGGCGGTGGCCGAACGCAAGTTGCACCAGGATCGTGCCGCGATCGTAAGTCTCATGCAGCATCGCCTCGCTTTGCTTGCCTCGCGCATTGCGGTGGTTCCTGCAGAGGCACTAAGCGGCGCCGCCAATCTTAGACAACTTCGGACGGCCTTGAGCATCATTGACGTCAGGCGGGCAAGCTCTGACTTGTCACGCCGGACAAGGGCGATGATCGAGGCATTCCTCGCTCATTTTGCTTTGGTTTGCAGAACCAACGCCGTGAGCCCACTTCCGGATGACCTGCGGGGGCAGCTCGATACTTCGATCGCACTCGCGTTGCAGGAATCGACCGGCGAGGCCCGCGATCAGACGCTCGTTGGACTTGCTGGGATTCGCGCCGGGCTTTTTCCGGAAGCCACGACATATCGACCACGAGAAGTCGAACACGGGACGATTGCCGCATGAAGTATGAGCTTGATTTTTTCGGCGTAATCGTTCCGAGCCTCGTGCTCTGGAGCGTGCTTGCCTATTTCCTCGCGGGCGCCGTGCGTAAGCTCATGGCGCGGACCGACCTCTACCGCCATGTCTGGCATCCCGCACTGTTCGATTTCGCGATCTATGTCTGCTTCCTCACCGGCCTGGTCTTCGCTTCCAAGGAGTTCCTGTCATGAACGCCCTTCTGACTGCATTGCGTCGCTTCGCGCTCACCTGCCTCATGGCCGCGATCGCGCTGTGGGCCAGTTACAAGCTGTGGGACTATTATTTTGACGACCCGTGGACGCGCGACGGCCACGTTCGAGCCGATGTGGTGCCCGTTGCTCCTGACGTGTCTGGCTTCGTCACAGAAGTGCTCGTCAAGGATAACCAACATGTCCGGCGCGGGGACGTACTGTTCCGGCTCGGCCGGGAGCGGCGTGAAATCGCGGTGAAGCAGGGCGAGGCGGTGCTGTTGAGCAAACGCGCTATGCTGGATGAGGCCAACGCCGACCTGAAGCGCTACAGCGCGCTGACGCCTGGTGTCGTTGTCTCCACCCAGAAGATGGACCAGGTCACTGCCACCCAGGGCTCGGCCCAGGGCGCCCTTGACCAGGCAGAAGCAGACCTTGCTCTTGCCAAATTCAACCTCGAGCGCAGCGATGTGCGCGCCTCGGTCAATGGCGTAGTCACCAATATGGAGCTTCGTCCGGGGACCTATCTCGACCCCGGCAAGGCAGTGATGGCGCTGCTCGATTCGGACACGCTGCGCATCGAAGGCTATTTCGAGGAAAACAAGCTACGACGTATCCATCTCGGCGACCCCGTCAACGTGCGTCTGCTAGGCAGTGATCACACGCTCCGCGGAAGGGTGGAGAGCATCGCGGCAGGTATCGAAGATCGGGATCGTAGCGAGGGCGCGACCCTTCTCGCCAACGTCAATCCGACCTTCAATTGGGTGCGCCTAGCGCAGCGCATTCCCGTCCGCGTCACGCTCGACCACGCATCCGAGCGCGATGAACTTGTCGCTGGAACGACCGCAACTGTGGAGGTGCTGGGTGGCGATCGACGCCTAACTCACGCCAGCAGCAACCAATTGTACGGGTTCAGAACTTCGCACCCCGTTCATTCCGTCGAATCGAAATCGGCCTCCCGGGCATTTAGCATCGCGGCAAGGGTGAGCAGCCCGGCATCCAACTGATCCATGGTCGGAGCTGCTAAGGCCAGTCTCACGGCGTTCGGCGCATGGCCCGGCGTGGCGGCAAACGTCGTTGACGGTGTCAAGGCGATGTCGCGTCTGGCCGCAGCCGCAACGAAAGATTGGGACCGCCAATGCGGGGGCAGCGTCAACCACAAATGATAGCATTTTTCATTGGTTTGGATTTCGAAGTCGGAAAGATGACGCATCGCAATTTTCTGCCGTGCTCGTGCATCGAGGCGCTTGAGCTTCGTAAGTTCGGCGACCGTTCCGTCACCTATCAGCCGCTCCGCTGCCGCAAACGCAAACCCCGATGCGGTCCACCCGCCCGAGCGCACTGAAGTCATAATGCTTTCGCGCAGCCGCTGCGGGGGAACGATGAACCCGAGCGTCAGGCCCGGCGCGACCTTCTTGGACAGACTATCGATTACAATACAGAAATCCGGCGCGAGCGCGGCAAGGGGCGGCTCCTCGCCCAAGAAGCCGTAGACATTGTCTTCAATGACTGGGAGGTTGAGCTTCTCCACGACACGAACGAGATCCGTGCGGCGCGCCGGGGGCATGGTTATCCCCAACGGGTTCTGGACCAAAGGCTGGATGTAAATGGCCGAGAGAGGGGACTCACGGTGTGCCTTTTGTACCGAGTCAGGCCGAACGCCGCTTTCGTCCATCGCGAGCGGTACCAATGAAATACCCAGCCGAGCTGCGATGCCTTTGATGAAGGGATAGGTCAAGGCCTCCACGCCGCAGCGGCCGCCTGTGGGAACAACAGCGGCAAGCGCCGCGGCAATGCTTTGCCGTCCATTCCCGGTGAAGACGAGTTGCTCTGGCGTAGGGGACCATTCGCCCTGGGACAAATACTTGGCTGCAACGCTTCGCACTGCGGACGTGGCGACGCTAGTAGCCAATTTTAACGCAGCATCGAGCGCCGCCGGCTTGTCCAGACCCTCCAGACTTTTTGAGATGAGCGCGGTTTGACCGGGAAGCGTCGGATAGTTGAACTCAAAGTCGATCCGGATGCCGCGAGGCTCGCTTGCTGCAGCGGCGCCGCGCTTGGCATCGCCCGAGACGAACGTGCCCCGCCCCACCTCACCGACGATGAGGCCGCGGCGTAAGAGCTCTGCGTACACTCGGCTCGCCGTCGAGACCGCGATCTTGCGCTCGTAGGCAAAATTGCGGTGTGGCGGCAGGCGGTCGCCTGATTTGAGGGTGCCGTTGGCGATTTCAGCGGCAACAGCGTCAGCCAACTTCAGATATTCGGACCTGGACATTCTTGTACCGAGTGCAATGTTTATTGTTCCGAGATCAATGTTTGCATTGTACCGAGTATCGTATCAGAACATTATCTTCCCACAAGCTGATTGTACCGGAATCAAACGAGGATTTTGCGCTCGAGGACCAACGGCACGCTCGAAAGAGCGTCGCACCGACGGATGAAGCATTGGCCCAAGAGCAGCCATTGGAGGTCGAAATGTCTGCATCCCTTGCAACACCCATGGAGCTGACGGTCGCGACAGTCCTGATCGCTTTTGCAGGTGTGTTCCTGATCAGCTTCATGAGAGGAGCGTTTGGTGGCGGATTCGCTATCATCGGCATCCCGCTGTTGTCGTTGGTCATGGATCCGGTCACGGCCGGGGGCCTGCTCGCGCCGTTGTTCATCGCGATGGATCTGTTCGCGCTGCGCTATTGGAAGCCCTCGACGTGGTCGAGGCCGGATCTCGTGCTGCTTCTGCCGGGGCTCGTAGCGGGCATCGGCCTCGGCTATCTGCTGTTCCGCTTCCTCGATCACCGTGCCATCGCCATCGTGATGGCGGTGATGACCCTGATCTTCGTCGGCCTATGGCTTGTTGCAGGAGCAAAGGTAATCGTCCGTCCGCGTTCGACGCCGAAGGCGATCACTGCTGGTCTGGCCTCGGGAGTTACCACCATGGTGGCACACTCGGGCGGACCGCCGCTCGCGATGTATCTGCTGCCGCTCGGCCTTAGCAAAGACATCTATGCGGGAACGACAAGTATGTTCTTCACCGTTGGCAACGCGATCAAGGCCGTGCCGTGGCTGCTGCTCGTAAGACCGACTGGCGATGTCTGGATCTTGATGGCGATTTGCCTGTTCGCGATTCCAGCCGGCGTATGGCTCGGCTGGCGGCTTAACGGCTCGCTGGACCAACGTCAGATCTATCGCGTCTGCTACGGATTGTTGGTCGTGACGGCGTTGAAGTTGTTGTGGGACGGGGCCTCAGGCTACCTCGCCTAATGGACCAAGCTTATCCGCGTTGTTTTCGTCCACAGAGCTCCCTCGATTCCGTTGTCTTGCGGCGACTTCGGTGAGCCAACTCAGATCGCAACCTAGTTACGTCTTTCAGGAGCGTGTCATGCCTATTTCGCGAGAACTATCGGCCGCCGTCGGCCGAGATGTTCCACAGGCTGACTGTGACTCTTTGGAGCGCCAGAGTCCCGCGAGGTTGCTCATATCTTCGGAAAATCGAGGCTGGTCAGGCCTGTCGGCCGAGTTGCGATCGTACGGCAAGGGCACAATTCCCTGGGAGTGTCCGCAGTCCGACATTCGCATCTGTGTCGACATCCACGGCAGTGGATCACTCGTAACGCGGCGGGCCTCGGGGATTGAAGATCGGACCGTCACACAGCGCGGTACAGTTTGGCTGAGTCCCGCTGGTTGGCAGGACGGTTCAATCGACATCGCCGATGATCTACCTGAGATCGTGCATATCTATCTTGCACCAAGCCAGCTCTTGCCGACAGCGCTTGGAGTCGACACCGGGGATCTGTCGGCCAGTGCGTTGAGATACGAGACTGCTTTCGAAGATCCGCTGCTTGGCGAAATCGCAAGGGCCATTGCGTCGGAACTACATACTGAAACCTCTTCTGGCAAGCTGATGGTAGAGTCTCTCGCCAACAGTATGACAGCAAGACTGCTTCAACACCATAACAGTACACCAGCCACCAAATCCGTCCCCTCTCCAGCAAAGGGAGGGCTTGATCGACGCAGACTTCTCCGTGTTATGGACTACATAGAAACGAACCTCGAACACAATCTTACGCTTGATAGCATGGCATCGATTGCGTGCCTGAGCCTGCAGCACTTTGCGCGTGCCTTCAGGCAGGCCACCGGGCAACCGCCGCACCGTTTCGTAAGCGTTAGGCGCCTCGAGCGGGCGAAAGCTCTCTTGACAAGCTGCGAACGGCCGATCGTCGACATTGCGCTGTCGCTGGGTTTTTCTAGCCAAGCCAATTTCACGCGAGCCTTTCGGCAGGCGACAGGTCAGGCACCGGGCCAATATCGTCAGGCGGCCAGATCTCAACTGTCGCAATTCTCGCTGACGAAGTGACGCGATCCTTTTCCGATTTCGGCGCGAAGGTGCATCAATCTTCCGAGGCTGCGCGCGACGACGACGTCGCGCGTCTGCGGCAAGAACTTGATCTCACCCTTGCCGACCGTCTTCTTCCGTTCGGCAACGCGCTTCCTGAACAGGAAGATGTCGCTTTGCGGATGACGCTTGGAAATACCGAGCGCGCAGACCATCTGTGTACCGTCGTTGTGTACCGACGGTCGTCCGGAAAAAGCCCTAAGTCTCCTTTCGGATCATAAAGGGTCGCTGCTTTTCGGCTGCTTTCGAGTGTGCTGGCGGAGAGGGAGCGATTTTAGGGCGTCATCTTCCATTTTTTGCTGGCGCGTTCATCTCGCCGGTGGCAGATTTTGAGGATCACGGTGCTCCACCGTGGTGCTCCACCGCAAAAATCCGGCGGTTCGAGAAAAGCCTGTATTTGAAGGACTTCTGCGCTGTCAAAAATGGATGGCGGAGAGAGTGGGCTTCTTCGCCGAGTGCTCAAAGACCTTGATGGCTTACGACCGGTTTCTGTCTGCGCTGTTCCCTTCGACGATCGAGAGCCGAGATGCGCGGGTGCCGACCAACAAGCGTCCTGATGTTTCCACACCCAAAGCGCCCGAGTGTGATCAAGCCTAGGGATCAACTGGCATCCGCAGTTAAAACTGCCGATCGCGCATCTCGTCGAACTCCGCGCGGCAGGCTTCGCCGAAATTGCGCAATAGGTCGATGTTTCCGCTTTTGACCATATCACGCAGCTCAATGAAGCTCTTGTCCGGTTGAAGATAGGTATCCATGATCGTCTGAGCGACGTGCTCAGCGCTTTGCACTACGGGCGTGGAGGACAGTATTCGCATCCGATTGACGTTTGCGTAGAGGGCGACGAGACCAGGAACGCTATTATCTGCCTCGTGGTGCCGTAGAGCATCGATGTGACATCTCGAAGCCTCCTCGATGAAATCCCTATACAACATCTGTCGTCGGTTCTTCTGACGAAGAATCCATTGCGAACGGACCTGACTCCGCTGGTTCAGCCAACTGACAACGCCCGTCGTCAAGCTGCCAACAGTTGCGCCAGTGAGGGCCGCGAATGCAGAGATGATAGAAGTGTCCACAGGTTCTTCCCTCAGTGAAGCGTAATTGATGCGGCGGCCCGCGACCACTCAGGTCGCAAGCCGCGTGCAGCAACAATCGGCATTTCGTCCTTTTTGGTGTGGCCCGAACCGGTCAACGATCGGTACGGAGCTTTGACGCGTTTGGTAGGGAGCTATCCGATCTTTTCCGTTTGAATGGCCACCTGCACCTGTCCGGTACCGGGAAGCGATTCATGGTTCGGTTGTCCTCGGCAAAGATGAAGACACTGCTGCCGCCTAGCTTTGGAAGAATGCCAAGAGGTCGGCGTTGATGGTGGCCGCCTCGGTCGTCGGCATGCCGTGCGGGAAGCCCTTGTAGGTCTTCAGCGCACCATTCCTCAGCAGCTTTGCAGACAATGGACCGGAGTC
>NZ_JBBIAR010000098.1:0-30020 GCF_054185165.1 Bradyrhizobium sp. UFLA05-109
TTCCTTGGAAGCTCTCCCGTCCCGAATGAGGGACAGTGGTCGGGATCACCATCCCGCCGGATGTGAGGTTAGCAGGGCAGCCCTGCAGCAAGAGAGCTCACCTCGGATCGCTGTCGGCAGAAAACCGTTGACAGGGGAATCATGACTAGCACCCGACCGCAAGCCGAACGCCAGATTCTTCTTGCAACGCGGGCGTCGTCCACACATGACGAGAGCAGACCTGGCAGCGGCCCCGCTTGAACCTCTTAAAGCGGCCTCGGTCACGGAATTTTGGCGATTTCCACCAGCCGACTGCGCAGCCAGCGATGGGCGATATCTTTGTCGACGCGCGGATGCCATACGGCGATTACATCGAAATCAGGAACATCGACAGGAGGCTTGAGCACAACCAGCCGCCTATTGTTGTCGCGCAGCAGGCGAGACGGGACGAGTGCGACAAGATCGTCCGTCTGTAATATCTCAGGCAGGAGCAGGAAGTTGGGCACGGAGTAGCGAACCTTGCGCTGTAACTTGAGCCGAGCAAGCGCCTGATCGGTTGGGCCCTCGAAGGATCCGCCAGTTGGCGACACCACAACGTGATCGTAGCTGCAGAAACGCTCAACGGTCATGGCCGCACGCCGCGCGAGCGGATGTCGGGGCCGAACGGCGACGACATAGCGTTCGCGGTAAAGCAACCGGGACGGCAGATCAGACATCGCAAACTCAGGAATGGTCACTGCGAGGTCGATCTGTCCACGTGCGAGGGCGTCGCTGATGCCATCGATGATCGGCGGAGCAATGGCGAGGCGGATCTGTCTCGCTTCGCTTCTCAGCACCTTTACGAACGGGACGAGAAGAGCGTGTTGTAGGTAGTCGTTGCTCGAGATGGTAAAGGTCGCCTTGGCGCTGGCCGGATCGAATGCATCGGGTGTGACGAGATGCTGGCTGTCGGCGAGCAACTGCTTCAGCGGAACGGCCAGCGCCTGCGCACGTGGAGTCACCAGTAGGCCGCGCTGCGTCCTTACGAACAGGGGGTCGCCAAAGAGGTCGCGCAGACGTGCCAACATGCCACTGATCGTTGGCTGTGTGTAGCCCAGCCGTGCGGCTGCTCGCGTGACGTTGCGCTCATCGAGCAGCGCATCGAGCACGACCAGCAAGTTAAGATCAATCTTCTTGATATTGCGCATGGCAATATCAGAAGCATAATATTGCGATTGGAGCAATGTCAGGCCAGCAGCTATTTATTCCCAACGCAGACGAGGGAGAAAACCGAGGAAGACCGCCACAACTGCCTCCTTGGTGATGTCGATGTTCTGAGCTTCGGTGAAGTTTCGATGCTTTCCCAAAGTCAGGTCACGCGCCCTCAAATCGAGGCCGTCAGCCCGTGCTGGCGGCGCGTTGTCGCCTCAACGGGTGAAGAGGCTGGCTGCCAAGCTAAAACCCTGAACTGTGTTGGAGCATCCAATGTCCCCTGAACAGAAAGATCTCGTGAAAAACACATGGCAGAAAGTTGCGCCGATGGCAGACGCGGCGGCGCGCCTGTTCTACGACCGGCTTTTTGAGATCGACGCAACAACCCGGCAGCTCTTCAAGACAACCGACCTGGCGGAGCAACGCCGGAAGCTCATTCAGGCTCTCACAATGGTCGTGCGAGGGCTCGATCATCTCGAGGCGCTTGTTCCCACCATTGCAGATCTGGGTCGGCGCCATGCCCAATTCGGAGTCACGGATGCTCATTACGAAGCGGTTGGTGCCGCTTTGCTGTGGACGCTGGAGCAAAGGGCTCGGATCAGGGTGGACGCCGGAGGTGAAGGGTGCCTGGTCTAGCGCTTATGCCCTGCTGGTCGATATCATGCGCGCAGCCGCTACCTCAACGGCGACTGCAAACATTTGATCGACGTCAGGCTCGACAGGTCAGGTCAGCATCATCGTCTTCGGAAACCCCGCGGTGACGAGGTGATCGAACGATGTTGGGCCATGTCTCTTGTTGGCCCTGCGCGTCATTTCGTGGCGACGCAGTTTTTTGGTCGCTTTCGGGCGCGAAGCGGACATTGACGGCCGTGTGGCCTTAACGAGCACCGACGCGAATGACCCATTTCGTAATTTTCAGCGGATCGTTTGTTTTGGTGCACAACAGCCCCCATGGTGAATTTGACGAACTTCGAGCGTCCAACTTTTTTTTGCGTACGCGCCCCGCTCTCGCAGATACAAAGGACAGGTTTCGTTCGATGCCATCAGTGGATATTGGATAACAGAATTTCGTTTTCTTGCAAATCCATGGATTCGCCGTTGCCACGGAGCAACCGGCAGATTGGCGCGAGCAGATTCTCTGCGTCGTCCTCTCGGCCCTGCGCCATCCATAGCCGGGCAATGCGGCCCGCCGCGCGAAGCTCGAGCATGTGCGCATTTTGCGAACGTGCGACGGAGAGAGCCTGCTGGTAATGCTGTTCCGCCGTTGCCTCATCCGTAGTCATGTGCAGGTCGCCGATGACACGATAGATTTCGGCTGCGATGGAGCGCTCCTCTGTTTCCTCCACTAGCGCCATGGCTTCGGCCGCGGCGGATAAACCCGCGGCCCACTGACGCCTCGCCAGCAGGGCGTCGGCCAGCAGCACCAGGAAATAGGGAACCTGGAACAATGCGCCTACCTGACGGTGGCGGGTGATCGCATCACGAATTTGGATGATCGCCTCATCGCCCGGGTCAAGCGCGGCCCGCGCCGCAGCCCGAACCGCCGATCCCGCCGCTGCGTTCATAGCAAAGCCATGTTCCTCGGCCAATCGCACGGCCCTATCGGCACGCTCATACGCTGTCGACCAATCGCGGCGCAATGCATGGAATAGCGAATTCCAAAATAAGCCGCGCGAATAAGTGTAAGGATGATGCACCCTCTCGATCAGAAGCATTAGCCTCTGGCCGGTTTCCGCGGCCTTAGCAGGAAAGCCGTTCAGCCATTGACTCAGCATACAATAGCCGTAGGCGACTGCCGCGACCTCCATACCGAAGCGCAACTCGACCTTGATGTTGCCGCTTGCCTCGTAGCAATCGATCGCCGCCTCGAAATTATGACGCGCGTCTATCAAGTTTCCGGCCGCCATTTGACTGAGCCCAAAGGCCGTGTGGGCTGTGACCCGTGTCGATCCGATTGGATCGGTTTCAGTACAATCTATCAGCTCGCGGGCCACTCCAGCGGCCGCAGGACAATTGCCGCGCATATATTCATAGAGCCACATCTGCCAGAGAACGGCCGGTGTCTCCGTCTTGTTGCCGATACGGCGACACAGGTCGAGGGCTCGACTTGCCGGCGGTGCCACCTCCTTTGACGAGTAGCCGTAACTCGCGAGCAGCGCCGGAACTAGAGAGAGATGGAGATCCAGATCGAGTCGAAGTCGTTCTGCGTCAGATTCAATGCCGTTGAGAAGGCTGATCCCGGCGCGGAGATGACTGATCGCCTCCTTGTTCGCGGACCGAGCGAGCGCTCGCTCGCCTGCTTTGAGCCAATAATGGGTTGCCTTCCTTGTTGCGGCCGCGCGTGTGAAGTGGTGTGCGAGGAGTTCGGGCTGCGAGGCAACAAGCTCCGTGAATTGCGTTTCGTAAACTTCGCCAATCTTGGCGTGTAGCGCCTGGCGGTCTCCTCGGAGCAGGCTTTCATAAGCCGCGTCCTGCACCAAGGCATGCTTGAACATATAATGCGCGGCGGGTGCCACGCCGCGCCCCATTACCAGTTCGGAATTCACGAGTTCGGCGAGTGCGCGCCGCAAGTTCGACTCATCTAGTGACGACACCGCGTGAATCATGTCATAGGAAAACCCGCGGCCTATAGTGGCCGCGATCTGCGCCGTCATCTTCGTCGATTCCAGCCGGTCGAGCCGTGCCATCAATGAGTCGTGCAGTGAACTCGGCACGACGACGCTCTGCAGCGGTTCATCCAGTGCGAATTGGTCGTCACTCTCGCGCAACACGCCGGATTCAAGGATGGCGCGCGTCAGCTCCTCGATGAACAGCGGTACCCCGTCAGTTTTTTCGACAATCTGATCGAGCGCTGCGCTCGGCAAGGCCTTCCCGCGCGCGACATGATGTGCGAGCGTGACTGTTTGCTGCCGACCAAGGCGGTTAAGCGTCAGAGTTGTGATGTGGGGAACGCCAATCCATCCGGGGCGAAACTCCGGGCGGAAAGTACACAGCATGAGAACAGGAAGCTTGCGGATTGCATCGACCAACAAGTCCAAGAATTCGAGCGAGGTTGGATCAAGCCAGTGCAAATCTTCCCAAATCATCGCGACGGGAAGTTTACGGCTAAGACCCGCTAACTGCGCAATCAGAGCCTTAAATGTCTCCTCTTTCTGGCGCTGCGGCGTCAGATCAAGCGGTGGGTAGCGCATTTCGGTCGGGATCGACAGAAGGCCAGCGAACAATGGTGCGACCTCGGCGACGGATTCCACGGCTTGAGCGAGCAGACTCTCAAGCTTGTCGAGACGAGCTTGAGGGCTGTCCCCGCGGTCAACGCACATCGTGTGGTTGAGTTGTTCGATCACTGGATAGAGCGGTGCGTTCGTATAAAACGGCGAGCATTGAAACCGCAAGCGTGTGTGAGTCACCGGGAGAAGACGGTCGCGGAAGGCCTGCGTTAATCGCGATTTCCCGATCCCCGGCTCTCCCGATAGGAGAACGACCTGGCCCTCGCCCGCAATGGCCCAGTGCCACCGCTCCATCAACATGCCGAGTTCGTGATCGCGACCGATTAGCGGCAGCATGGTCCCGCGGAGCGCCTCGAACCGGCCCTCCGTTCGGCCCTCACCGACGGCGATCCATGGATGCAAGGGCTCGTCGAAACCCTTGAGGCGCGTCGGCCCGAGATCGATAAATTCAAACAGGTCGCCCACGAGTTGCCGAGTCAATTGCGCCACAACCACCGCACCGGGGTCGGCCATGCCTTGCAGCCGAGCGGCGAGATTCGGGGTTTCGCCCACTACCGCCCTTTCGCGGGCCTCTTCGTCACCCACGAGCTCGCCAACAACGACGAGACCTGTAGCGATCCCGATCCGGGACGCAAGAACGCTTCCAATCGGAGTCTCGATTCTCGAAACCGCATCTATAATGGCGAGACCGCTGCGAATGGCGCGCTCAGCCTCGTTTTCGTGTGCGGCAGGCCAACCGAAATAGGCGAGGACTCCGTCCCCCATGAACTTCGCTACATGCCCTTCGAAACGCGCGACCTCCCCCGCAACGGCGTTCTGATAGGCGCGCAAGATGTCGCGCAGGATCTCAGGATCGACTTGTCGCGACAGCGCCGTGGATCCGACGAGGTCGCAGAACATGACGGTAAGTTGTCGCCGTTCACCTTCGCTGCGTCGCTCCGCGGATTTGGGCTCCACTTCCTCGGGCGCGGGATGGGGCTCGTGCAACCCGGCAATCGCTGCCGCCACGACCCGCCGCGGACCAAGTGGCAGGCCAAGTTCTTTGAGATCGCTCTCGGTCAGATGTGGCAGCGCTTCGAAAGTGATCTCGTTGTCGACAAAAAGCTCGGCATATTTGCCCAGGCCGAGCCGTTGCAGCCACGTTACGACGTCCGACGCCGCTGCTGATCGTTCGTTCACAGGCTACTCATCGGATTCCATCCCCCAGCTACTGGCGTCGTGAACTGCCCTGGACTGGATCATATCACCCTGACAAGGTCTCGCCAATTTACGAAGGTAGGATTGGCAAACGGCGGCGTCGGATGGCGCGCCGGACCGCCAATTGGTGATGGCTGCAGTCGGGCAACCGTTACCAAGATGCCAAGCGGCTGCCCGAGAGATAGCCCACAAATCCCTAACCCAGCGGATTGGAGCGCTGGGTCGGGTCGTCGGTAATCGTCACTCAGCTCTGATCCGTTTCACCACAAAGTCCGCGATTTGGCCCGCGAGATTTACCTTGCAAACCTGCTCGAATTTTAGGCCGGGCTGGAATTGGCCTCAAGAATGGCGAAGTGATCGCCTTTGTGGCACAGATCGACACCAGCGAAGCCTAAACCGAGAAGCTGCGTTATTTTGTCGCTGAAGGACGCGATGGCCGGGGTTAGTTCGGTAGCCCTGCCGATTGCTCTCATCTCCCACTGCATCGTGAACTGATTGCGGTGCTGCAATCGGCGAAGATGAACCACGTCACCATCATCACCACCGAATGGGGTCGCCCATTCACGGTGGATGGGATGATGCGCCAGCTGAATTACCGCTGATCTTAACCGAACACGCCCGCAAGCGAGCGCAGTCGAGCGACATTTCGATGCGAATTTTGGAGGCAATCCACGTCAATGCCGATCTCAGTCCGTTCGTGGGCAGCGGGTGTCGATCACTCATGGTCAGTCGGCGACGGCTCGCTCGATTGGCTGACGGGATTCCCGCGGCCGATCGAAAGCGCGTGGATGGCGCGGTCCTTGTTGTCGAACCCAAAAGCAACGCGATTATCACCGTCTTGCATGCTCACAGTCGGACCGGTCGCCGCTATCGGCGGCACCGAGACGGTCGGCGTTACCGAGCACGTCGGCGGAGGCCGCGTTGACATTCCTGGCGCAGATCGCCCGTCTGATCAAATGCCTCGACCGCTTTCTCCGCTCGACGCTACGAGATCAACCGCTTGCCGCTTGTAGTCATCCGTAAACGACCGACGTTGACGTCCTTCCATCCGACACCTCCTGGCTCTTCGAGCCTACTACAGGTGTCCATCAATTCGGAGGAGGTTCACTGCTCGTGTGTTTGTGTTCGCGACGAGCTTGAACTTCATGGCGCAGCGTAATTTCAGAGTGCCAGTTGGAGGGGATGAGGACGTCCCGAGCTTTCCCTCGCCGCTGGCACCAGACCGGGGAGCAACAGCCCTCAATCTGGTACATCAAGCGGCCGATGTCTTCCGCAGTATGGAGAAGCGCGCCCGCGAGACTGAAGCCCGCGCCCAATCGCTTTGCACGAGCGCCTTAGAAAGATTGAGGCTTGCCGAAGGGCGCGCGGAGGCCGCCGAGCGGGCACAACGTGAACTCATCATCGCTACCGACCTTAATTGCAAGATGCTTGCCGAGCGCTGGAGCAAGCGCAGTCCTGTATTGAGGCTCAGAAGGATAAGTTGATGGCCGTGGAGCTCCGTGCCGAAGCTGCTGATGCCGAAGCGCGACGAGCCAAAGAAGCGCTCGCGCTCGTTGAAGGGGCCATTCGCAAGCGTCTGCTTTGCGCAAACCCGCCTGCCGATGGCAGGTTGACTGCGGTAGCCTGATCCATTGCGACTGCCATGGCTCACTGGGCGCTACCGTGGGCAGGCGCGGCACGAGCGAACACACCCCTGCTGTGAGCTTGGCGGCAGCCACCTCCGTTAGGCCAACGATTTGAAATCGGGCGGGACGGGATCGACCAAAAATAAGGTTCGGTGCAGTCGGAGAAGCTCATTTTTCTTACGGCACGAGGCGCGGCGTGACCCCGCGCGCCAATTCGAAATGACAGATCCAATCGATAACTAGCTATTAACCGTGTTGGATTATCTGGAGAGTTGGGCATTCGGGGCGCGTGTGCTGGCTTGCTGGCCAGCCGGTTGTGTAGGCGTGGACCCGTGGCCCTTGACCCGGAAGAGTTCGTCACCCTGACAGATCACGGCTCGATGAAACTGCGCGCGGCAGTATTGCGCGCGATGATGTTGCTACCCAAGGAACGCAAGCGGACAACAATCGTCCGCGAGGGGGAACCGGCGATCCTGCATTTCGAGCAGATCAAGAAGCTTGCGGCGCAGTGGGAGGTGCACGGGTCCGTTCGTGGCCCCATTGACACATCCAACGTAAGCGATCCCTATTAGTCGGCGATATCGGTTAGGACCGCAATTCGACGAGCGCTGTCCGTAAAAAAAGCATGCTTTCCGACGAATTTTTCCCTCCCCGGGACCTTAGTCGGAAAGCATGCTTGGGACCCCAATCTGAGTGCGATCAAACGCGCCAGAAATTCTTGAACCTGGTAGGGGACAGCTCGGTGTAACGCACGGTGTGCTGGATGTTCTTGTGTCCGAGATAGGCCTGGAGTGCTCGGGTGTCGTGGCCCTTGGCAGCCAGCGCGAACCCGCAGGCGTGCCGCAGCATGTGCGGGTGCGCCTTGAAGCCGAACCCCGCCTCCATTCCCGCCCGCTCAACCATGCGCGCGAAGCCTGCGGTGGTGAAGGGGGAGCCCCGCTCCGATGTGAACACAAAAGGAGACTTCGGCTCCTGCTCGCGTTGCAGCCGGCGCAGTGAGCGCAGCTCGTCGCCGAGGATCGGGTGGGTGCTGGGACTGCCCTGCTTGACCCTGCGGACGTGCAGAGTGGCCGTGGCGAAGTCGATCTGATCCCAGCGCAGGTCGGTCAGCTCAGCCGCCCTCAAGCCATGCCGATAGGCGATCAAGATCATCGTGGCATCCCGGTGCGACCATCGGTTGCCCTTGGTGGCCCTGAGTAAGCGCTCGACCTCAGTCGGCGTCAGGTACTCGCGCGTGCGAAGGTCGGCATTGGATCGACGCCGCGGTGTAACTGTTCGTTTTTCGGTGGCCGGCCTGACAACACGGAGATGGGATTTGGCCAAGGATTTCGACTCTGCGAGATAGGACTGTTCGTATAAGAACCCAAGAACGAACAGTTTGCAATGCCAGTAAATCCTTGGACCGGCGTATACGCAACTCAGGTCTTGGGCTTTGGCGCTGGCGGGATCAGCAGGACCTTGGCATCCGGCAAGCCGCCTGACGCAATGAGGTGTAGCTCGGAGTCGGAGAACTCCTCGATCGGTACGTCGCGACGATCAATCACCTGCGTAGGCTTCCCGTCCAGACGGTCAGCGATCTCCCGAATGGCGGCGAGATCACCTTCCTCTGCCTTATCAGCCAATCTCTCCGCAATCCTGTGCAGACGAAGGGGGTCGCGCTTGAGCGCAATTCGTAGCGCGTCGTTGAACGGCCTTTCCCTGTTCACACTGCCGATGGGCCGTCCCATGATGTTCACCCTCCATATCCGGTTTGGCATCGATATGAGTCTACTCCGAATTCATGGATGGAACTATGTTCGTCGGGTTGCCGCCTTCTCAACGCGGTCAACCTCGGTGTCGACTGCGCTGTCTAACACCTCGTTGGCCAGCGTTTCGCGCAATTCCTTCTTGGCTTGTTCCTCGGCCAAGGCCGGACTTAGCTCGCCTCTCAACTGTCCCATCCGCTTGCGCCACCACTTGGCCAGCTGCTCGACCCGGGTTTTGTCCAGTTGCGATATTCCCTCTCTTTCCTCCTGTGGCAAGGTACCCTCAGTACCCTCGGTACCCGGTGCGATCTCGAAATATCTTTCCAGTGTCGGCTCGGTTACCGGGGTTACCGGGGGTACCGCGTCACAGGGGATAAGAGAGAGGTAGCGACGCCATGCATCGGCGAGTGGTGCTATGGGATAGCCCTTGGTCTGTTCTCGTACGCCGGGCGTAAGCCGCAGATTGGTCCGCTTCACGCTGTAGTCGCGGAGGCGACGGCTTAACTGATCGGGCGAAAGCCTCTCGCCCTTATTGATTGTCTGCCAGGGGCTGTCCTCTAGCGTGCAGAGATCATCCAGTATTTTCTTGGTGGACAGACCAGGAGGCTGTGCCTGCTCGACGGCCGTGAGCCTGTTGAGAAAAACCGTGCGCAGGTCTTCCAGTAGCCGCAGGTTGAGGCTGACGGGTGTCTCCCTTGCGACCGTCACAAGCGCCGCGGCGGCCTCACGGGCCTTCTGCGGCCACTCACCGCCCACCAGATCGGCTACCACCAGCAAAGGCTCCCACGCGTCGGCCTGACGGTCCTCAACACCTGCGGGCAGTTCAGGGCGTGCGGCCTCGGCGTTCTTGAGCATCGGCTTGGCCCACACAGCCAAACGTTGACCAATCGCCTGCCCTTCTCGAACATGGATGCGCTGCCGAAACGGTTCGATCGTTTCAGTTTTCAGACGGCGTCGCATGCGGATGATGATTGAGCGCGACAGCAACGTATCAGGCAACCACCCAAGGCCAGCCATTGCCACAGCCGAATAGACCGGCACCTCTTCTGTCACGACGGTGCTGCCGTGCACGACGCAGCGCCCGTAGGTGGCGCCGCGGCGATGACCGGCATTGATGAAGCCCCGGATGTCTTCGTGCTCCTTGGCCTTTGGGCCGAAGATAGTGTCGATCTCGTCAAACAGGACCGTGGGCGGACCCGCGTCATCACCGGCTTTGCGAAACAGGTAAGCGGCCGACGCGTTAACCGTGCTGATCGGACGTGCTACCAGCGGCTCGGTCGCTTCCAGCGCCCGGGTCTTGCCGCTCTCAGGCTCCGGCGACAGCAAGGCGAGGCGCCCAGTGCTCTCGAATGCCTCGATCAGATGGGTGTGGGCGCACCACAGGACGTGAGCGACGCGCGCGTGCTCGGACGGATAACTGACGAAGCGCTTCACGTATGCAAAGGCATCATCCAGTATGGTCGCGCCCTCATCTGCGGCGATCGGTACCCGCGGTACCCCCGGTACCCGCTCGGGTGGGTGTTCGCCAAGCGGCGGTGTCGGCTCCCGTTCCTCGTTTTCGCGTGGAAAGCGTTCCGCACCGCGCACCGCGCGCGGGATGTCATCGTACCGAGCCTGGCAGCGTTCGTTACGCGCGGCCTCGGATTGCTCCATCAACCCGCGCAGCATGTTGACCGCCGCACCGCCGGACATGCCGCTCGTCACCAACCGGATGGCGAGGTCGCGAATGCTGTCGTGCAGCGCGCGGCCGGCGATGATGTTGGCTTGCAGGTAGCCCCATTGATCGATGCCGCTCGGTGCGTCGACCGATCCGGCATGGCCGTTGCCCTTAGGCTTCCCGCGCTTGCTCGCCGGCTTCCTGGTGCGCTGGTAGCCACGAGCCTCAGTCAGGGTTGCAATGTCGTCAACGAGCGCTTGCGCTTCCTCGACCGTGATCGCGGGCAACTCCGCGCGCTTGGTGTCGCCGGGATTGCCGCCGATCCACTGGTACATTTCGTGAGTGACGGGATGAACGCCATGCACAACGACTTGCTGGCCCATGGCGAGGAATTCGATCTTCTGGTCGGTGTCGCCGTCAGCCGCGGTTAAGGGAACACTGATCTTCTTGAATGGCGTATCGGTCTGAAACGGGATCGCGACCTTGGGACGGCGGCCGTAGCGCAACAGGATCTTGCCGCGACCAGCGAAGCGCTCTTGCACCAATATGACAGCGGCGTCGACCGCCTCGGCGTCTAGTACATCGATGTCGAGCGTGGGTGCGGTGACGCACAGCATGCCCGTATTGCTGGCGTTGGGGAAATCTCTGGCCCACGTGGTGAGCGCGGTCTGCGCCGTCTCCAGCGTGCGCCGCTCCCACTGTTCCGACTTCGCGTTCTTGCCGTCGCAAGGTACCGGCACATAACCGTTCTCGATCAGGCGCGAGCGCACTTCTGTTGGTGTCATGATGGCCACGTCGAAATAGGAGAAAGGAAAAAGGGCGAGGCCGACGCCTCGCCCTTTTCACGACATTGGTTAGGTGGTGGGATCGTTCATTCCGCCGCTGTCGTGCGCAATGGCGGTCGCCTCTGCGCCGGGAATGCTCCAGTCCACAATCTTGAAATACGGCTTGGATTTCCTGCCGTATTTCGTGTCCATCACCTGCCATTCCAAGGACACCAGAGGCACGACACCGGGCCGCAGAGCGCGAGCATTGCGGACAGCATTCTTGAGATCCTCGACCGCGCTACGTCCGCCGGCTGACGCCGTGCAGAAGGTGTACGCCGCACAGGTATGCGGATCGATCAGCAACGCCTCGCGACTGTTCTGCCACGGGTCAGTGGGCTTGTCGTCCGGGCCGCATTCCCAAGCGCTTTCGTCGTCATATCCAAGTTCGTGACGTTTGGGATAATGCCCGTCAATTTCCGTCACGAACTCGACGACCTTGCCGTTTTCCCAGCGCTTCCAGCCGGTCTTGATACCCAGTACGATAAAGCGCGCGCCATTGGGGATGACTGTCTTCTCCTTCCCGGCATACCACTGCTTGTCTTCATAGCGCAGCAGCGTGCCCTGGATCTGACGGCCGCTGGTGTCGTCATCGATGGGACTATTCCAGCCGTCATCAATGGGTGTATGGGTCCGCATGGCAGTGCCGATATCGGCACGGTTGCTAGAATTGTCTTGCATCTTGTTTCTCCGTCTATCTTGATCACAGAAAAGACGGCGCCACGGTTCGTCCCGGTGCCGCCGTCGTCGCCACTACATGCGGCGGAGTCCCTCCAGAACATCGACAAGTTCGTCGATAGCGGCGTGAGCTTCATTCGCGCCGCCGAGGTGATCCGGTGGGATGTGGTCGGCAACCAGATCCAGTTTCAGGATGAGGTCGCCGATCTTGCGGTCGAACACCGCCCTGCTGGCGGTGTTCCGGGCGGCCCTTGCGCAAGCCGCGTTGTGCGCGTAACTGAGTGTCATCAACTGACTCCACACTCTGCCGGTCCCGACACTGATTGACCTCGGATGGGACCGGCGCCTTCCTCGCCGCGCAAAGCTTCCCGTTCGCTGAGAGGGGCGATGTCGCTCCCAGCGTGGGGTAGGTTTTCGATTTCTCCTTTGGTTACTTGCTGCGCAGGCTCGCTATCCAAGCCGCGCCGTCGTCTGGCGTGACGCGAATAGCCCGCCCAAAGTACGTCTCGCGAGGACCACGGCCGTTCCGCTTTGCTTTTTCGTAGAACGACCGCGAGCAGTTGGCTGCCGCGCAAAGCTCATCAATCGACCACGCGAGCTGAGGGACGTTCGGATATTTCTCCCGGTTTGCGGCGCGTGAGCGCGCCATTTTTTGACCACCTCCTTTGTTTGTCACGACGCCTTGCAACGCCTCACCCTGCAATATGCAAGAGGATCGATTTCATTAGGGGTTTTTGTTTTTCACTTAACCGCGCCCGTTAAGTGAAACGGCGCTATGCTAAATGAAATGGCGCAGTGCTAGATTAAATGGGTTCTTTCCGAAAGAAAGCCCGCCATAGCGTGGTGTCGCCAACATCGGAGTTCAACACCCTGCGCAATCCCGGATAGGCCTGTTTCGGCTTTAGCTCTGGATGATCGCGCAAATAGGCGAGGCCACCCTTAATCTGCTCCGCCGTCAGTTTCCCTCTGCGCTTGCGCTTGAGCCGTCCCGCAACTGCTGCCGTATCACCAGCCTCGGTTGCATATAGCGAACCACTTGCGGCAGCACTGTCGCCCGCTTTGATCGCTGAACCCGTGCCAACCCGCTGCGATGCCTTTCGCGTTGAACGCTTGCGCGCTGATCGCGGCTTGGCCTTCCTCGCGTCGATTTCTTGCGGTGCCAGTGCTGGCCACGCTTTCACGCAGTCCGGTTCCCAGAGATAGAAGACCCAGTTAGCTGTCAAAGTGAAGGAAGGTCCGGTCGGCAGACGAAACGCGACGCGGATATCTCCATTCACCCAGTACGCCAAATAATGGTCACCCCAGAACGACGCGGGCAACAACTCAGGGCTCGCTGGCTGATCGTCCATCTCAATTTTTTTGTTAGCAATTACCTCGAGTTCAGCATCAGTAAAGTCCTGAATGCTCAGCGTGTGTTCGCCGGCATAACGGCGCATGCAACGTATCTTTTCGCTCACCAGCGCTTCGGTTAGATCGCGAGCGATCAGGTTTTTGTGGCCGATGTGGCGAGAAAGCCGTTCAGTAATTTCGGCTAGGGGCATCCACCGCGAATCATCGAACACCAGTTGCGTTGATTGCTTGGCCTTTCTGGCCTTTTTGATCTTCGACTTCTTGGTCTTCGCCATATCAGAGGCCCGCTAGATCTGTACCACTTGGGCCCTCCCGGGCGGCTCGTCGTCTAGCAATGCGGCCCGGGCGATCTCGTCGGTGTGCTCGATGATGTATTTCCCGTAGTGCTGCCTGATCATTTGTTCACTTGTGTCGTGCAGATCAGCGACAAGCTTGGTGTGCAGGCCGCGCATCAGCATGCGCGCGATTGACGAATGCCGGAACACATACGCCGTCACATCCGGCGCAAGCCCAACGGCCTTGACGATCTCGATGAAGGGTCGGCGGTAGTCGCCGGATGGGTTCGTCTCGTGCCACGGCCTGCCATCGGCCTGCAGCAACAGCGGCGCGTCATCGGCGCGGCCCTTGGCCGCGTGCTTCAACTTCGCGCACAGCGTCGACGTAATCGGGACCGGGTAGCGTTGCAGCTTTTTCTCGGCGCGGTTTCTGCCGCCTCCTTTCGCGGTCTTGCTCACCATCAGGCGCGGCTTGTCGCCCGTGATTAGGTCTTCGACGCGGAGCCGCTGCGCCTGTATCGGTCGCATGCCGGTAGCCGCCAACACATCGCACAACAGGCCAAGCGCGCCATCGTGTCGGTAAGCTTCGGCGATCAGCGCGCGGATGGTGTCATCGGGGTAAATCAGCTTTCGCGCCCGCGCCGCATTGGGCAACGTCTCGAGGCCAGTCTTCCAGACGTGGCTGCGGTTCGGCGCGGACAATTCTAAGGCAGCGCGCACGTTGTTGCGGATGCGGTTGACGCTCGACGGCGCGAAGCCCTTGCCGACGAGCCTGTCGCGCCAAGTCTTCAATTCATCGGCGTTGATCAACGCCAGCGGCTTGCTCAACAGGCTCGGCGCGAGATGGCAACGCGCAATCTTCGCGTTGTATGGATTGGCGCTCCGAGCTCGCAGATCAGCTTCGTACCTTGACAGCGCCCCGTCGAGCGAGAGCGGCTTGCTCGGATCGTGCTCGGTGTCATCCTTGCTGCGATATAGCCTGCGCGCCTCGGCAACGGCCTGCTCATAGCTCAGCACGTCCTTGCCGTTGGCGTACTCATAGTCGTCGGCGGTGCCGATCCGCTTCAGCCATTCGCCGCCCCCGCCATCGGCGGCGCGGATCGACCAGGAACCGGCGTGATCGTTGCGGCGATAGCCAAGCGACAGGCCGGGGCCTAGCCGCTCCCAATACGGCTTCTTGTTCTCCTTGATCGGCAGCCTCAACCGCGCGGATGCGCTTTCGAGTGACGAGCGGGGCTTGCGGGGCATGGGTGACCGGACAGTGTCAGGAACAGGTGCAAAAGATGCCAAACGGCGTCACAAGGCAGTATAAGGAAAAATGCATACAATAGATTAGGTCAACTCGCCTCACCTTGCCTCGCCTTGCCAAGACGTAGAATGTTCCCTATCGCGGATCTGCGCCTTCCCCGACATCATCTCCAACAAGGTGCAGCTGATCTTCGACAACCTGCCCTCCGCGCTGGAGCAGGCGCGCGGCGGCAATGTCCGCGCGCTCGGCGTCACCTCGCCAAAACGCTGGCCGAGCGTGCCTGACGTTCCCGCCATCGCCGAGACGGTGCCGGGATTCGAATCGGTCGGCTTCTACGGCATCTCGGCGCCCAAGGGCACGCCGACCGAGATCGTCGATCTCCTCAACAAGGCCATCGGCGAGGCGCTGAAGGACCCGAAGCTGGTGGCGCGCCTCGCCGAGACCGGCGGCATCCCGAGGCCAATGACGCCTGCCGAGTTCGGCAAGCTGGTCACCGACGAGACCGAGAAATGGCGCAAGGTGGTGGAGTTTGCGGGGGTGTCGGTGGACTAGCGGGCGGCATTGCACCCTTCCTCAAGCCCAGAACCAGCGGAGCGGATCCGGCCCCGATCAAAACATCGAAAACAACCCCATGCAAAGTAGAAATGGCGGTGTCTGGACTGATGCGGGTGACGTCGAGGCAGTTGACACGTCGGGCAAAACAGGAGCATAAGTGCAACATCGCAAATTTCGGTAATTCATAAACGACAGGTCCGGCCGCTTCGGGCACGACGCCGGCATTTCGGTCGAGCAGAGTCGGCATTGCGCCCTCCGCTCAGGCCCTGTAAACGAACGACGCACCGTTGCCGGCCTCACTTGTCGCGGCCGCCTCGCGGCGGGGCCTGTAGCTCAATGGTTAGAGCCGGCCGCTCATAACGGTCTGGTTGCAGGTTCGAGTCCTGCCGGGCCCACCAGTCAAATCAAATGGCCTAGCAACTTTTCATTTCATGGCCAGTTGATCACCGTACCAGAAATGCCTCGTTTCTTTTCTCCAATTGAAGCTTTAGCGGTTCGCAACCTACTCTGCCGGCGTCGATCTGGCTGCGACATCTCTGCGTGATCGCAGATTCGGCGGCAACTTCGCATTGGGAATAAGCGCAACTGGCTGCATTCCCTGTCCTGGACGACCTTTCGACCGATCGAGAACCTGCGAACGGAACGTGCAGATCGGCGATGGCGCCAGCAGCTTATCCGCATAAGCCTGTGATCATGGACGAGGGCCTAGGCCTTGGTCTCCAATCTCGAAAGCAGACATAGCCGCGCCCAAGACCGAATGTCGGCTAAGGGCAGAAGCGGACGTAGAGCCTAGCCGGACAACGAATGCTTTCCGCGGGTCGGGCTTTGTGCCATCATGTCAAGGCGGACGAGCGGATGGTTACCGGATTGGTCCCTCGGATTGATGATGTG
Source organism: Bradyrhizobium sp. UFLA05-109 (assembly GCF_054185165.1). NCBI lineage: Bacteria > Pseudomonadati > Pseudomonadota > Alphaproteobacteria > Hyphomicrobiales > Nitrobacteraceae > Bradyrhizobium > Bradyrhizobium sp. UFLA05-109. The sequence goes on from NZ_JBBIAR010000098.1 coordinate 16,444, forward strand.
ATCGAGTCGAGGCAATCGTCGTGCGAGCGCCTTCATCGGATATGCGATCCGCGCCAGGCGTTGGCTCGCGGCCGTCGCGGCGGCAGGTGCTGCGGGCGAGCCTCATCGGCGGCATTGCGGTGTACGTTGCCCCCTTGGGAAGCCGGGCCTTCGCCTCGCTGTTCGAACAGCAGTTGCTGACGCGGCCCGATTGGGCCGATGGCATTCTAAAACATCGAATCGACGGCCCCTCGAAGGTCATGGGGGCAAAAGTGTTCGCGCGAGATATTCGCGCCCGGGACATGCCACATTGGCCGCAGCAGCAGTCACATGCATTGGTGCTGCGCACGACGAAAGCCGATCGCATCTATGCCGGCTTCGACCTGTCATTGCTCGGTGACGAGTTCAAGCCTGACCGCGTGGTGACGGCGAACGATCTGGCGCGCGACGGGCTTGCATTTCCTGACTTCTACGGAGAAGACATGCTCTTGCCGGAAGGCAAGACGCCGGCCTATCTCGGGCAGGCGGTCGCGATCCTCATCTTCCAGGATTTCGTCCGCTTTCGCTTCGCCAAGGAAAAGCTCCAGTTCAACGACGCTCTCATACGCTACGGCGCGATTACCGGGCCGCTGCAGCGCGATCCATGGGAGGCGGTCCGTTTTGTGCGGGTCGGCGGCGAAACGCCCTACGCCGATGACGTATTTTCCAGCCTCAAGGACGCGCCATTCTCGCCCGGCTACGAAAAGCATGAGCCGGTCTGGCCCACTCCGGCACTCGACGGCGATCTCGCGGCGCGGGGCATGTACCACGCCAAGGCCATCGGCGAAGAGCTGAAGCAGCCGCCTGCCGAATGGGTTGTGCTCACGCGTCGCTACGCGACGCAATCGGGCGATACCGCAGCACTCGAGCCGGACAACGCCAATGGCTGGTACGACAGCGAAAAGCAGGAGTTGCATCTGGTCGTGCCGACGCAATCGCCGCAGGAACTGGCGAAACGCGCGGCCACCATGCTGCAGCAAAGTCGCATCGGGTTGAAGCGACTGTTCCTGCACCCTTGCTACACAGTCGGCTATGGTTCGAAAGACAGCTACAGCACGCCGTTTTACGCGCTCGTGACCGCCGTCTACGGCAACAGCCGGCCGGTGCGCCTCGCAAACGACCGGTTCGAGCAATTCCAGGCGGGCCTCAAACGGCACCAGTTTGACATCGCGTACACCGTGTCCGTGGAGCGCGGGACCGGCCTGCTACGGTCACTGCGCGCCGGGATCATCGCCAATGGCGGGGGCCGCAAGAATGTCTCGGACCTCCTCGTCAGGGTGGGCGCGACGTCGCTCGGCTCGGCCTATTACTTTCCGAAAACCGATGTGGCCGCGATCGCCGTCGCGTCGCGCGCCGTTGATGCCGGCTCGGCGCGCGGCTACGGCGCTCTTGAAACCATGACCGCGACCGAACTGATGATCGACGAGATTGCCGGCGAGCTGGGTCTCGATCCCATCGAGTTCCGCCTGCGCAACGTCCTGAAGACAGGGATGAGAAACACCCAGGGCGCGATTCCGACCGGCGCTCTGCGCGCCGAGACGGTGATGGAGAAAGCCCGCGCCCACCCACTGTGGAGTGGTCGCGCCGCGCGCAAGCAGGCCTTCGAGGCCGCTCATCCCGGAAAATATTACGGGGTCGGCTTCGGCTGCATCCAATGGCGCTTTGGCAACGGGGTGGAAGGCAGCCTTTCCAAGGTCGAGCTCGCGCCCAATGGACGCATCACGGTTTTCAACAGCGGCGCCGAGATCGGCACCGGCACGTCTTCAGGACAGGCCGTGGCCTGCGTGCGCTGGCTGGGCCGGCCGGCCGATGCCGTCGAGCTTGCCGTCACCGACTGGGCAGACCTGCCGGTGGAGACGAGTGGCGATCCCCGAAGGATGAGTCAGACCGATCAGGATCGCCTGGCGGCGAATCCGCGATGGAGTCCTGCCTACGCGTCGGCGTCCAGTGCGAGCAACTCGTCCTACTACCTCTCGCATACGACCCGCGAGGCGGCGCGCTTCGTCTTCGTCCACGGACTGTGGCCGGCGGCGCTGGCGATCTGGACAGGTGGCGCGGCGGGCTCGCGTGTGCCTGCGCTCGAAAGCGCACGTTGGCGCGATGGATCACTGACCGCCGATGGCCGGGAGCCGTTGCCGCTGGCTCGCCTCGCGCAGGAAATGCACAGGCGGGGTCTCGTGGTCGGCGCTGCGGTACACGGTTTCAATCGCTGGCGATGGGCCGAAGCCGACTTTGTGGTGAACGGCCTTGCGATGCGCGCCCCCATCGACGCGCTGTCGCTGCGATATGGCGACGGCAGCGACGCGTCGGCTACAACTTCACCCGGCCGCTATCACGTGGTCGACCGCGAGGCGGTGTTCTTCCCGCCGACCCAGAACTACAACGCAATGGCCGGCTACTGCACCGCGGCCGGCACGTTGGCCGAGCTCGCAGTGGACGCAGGCAGCGGACAAGTGACGCTGCTCTCACACCACACGCTCCTCGACTGCGGCACCGTGCTGGTGCCGGACCTGGTATCGGGCCAGATCCAGGGTGGCGCCGCGACCGGCATCGGCCTCGCGTTACATGAGTTCATGCCGCTCTACGAGGACGGTCCCGGCAACGGCACCTGGAATTTCAACCGCTACCATCTGCCGCGTGGCAGCGATGTGGCAGCCTGGACGCAAACCGCCGAGATCTTGCCGCCCTTGTCGGAAGACGAGCCGCCAAAGGGCATGGCTGAAGCGACGGTGATACCTATCATGTCCGCGATTGTGAACGGGATCGCGCATGCGATCGGCCATCGTTTTCGCACATTGCCGGTCACGCCGGATCAGATTCTGGCGGTGCTGGGATGAGCCACCCGACCCGCTCGCTAACGGTGACCATCAACGGCCAGCGTCGCGGCCCGCTCGATGTGCCGGAAGGCTTGATGATGATCGATGTGCTGCACGAAATGCTCGAGCTCACCGGGCCGCGCCTAGGGTGCGGCATCGGCATCTGTCACGCCTGCGTCGTGATCTGGGACCGGGACGATCGCACCAGCGAAGAGGTCCGGACCTGCATCACCGGCGCAGGATTCTTCGACGGCAAGAGCATTCGCACGATTGAGGGCATCGCCCGCCGCGACGACAAAGGGCAGGTCCTCGCGCTTTCTCCCGTGCAGCAGGCGTTCCTGGACAAGTTCAGCTTCCAGTGCGGGTACTGCACGCCGGGCTTCGTGATGGCGGCCACGGTGCTGGTCGAGCGGCTCGCGCGTGCGCCGGTCGCGCGCGGTGAAGTGGAGGCGACGGTGGCTGCGGCCCTCGAGCCGCACATCTGCCGCTGCACCGGATACGTGCGCTATTACCAGGCCGTGCGCGACGTGATCCTGGCGACGCCCGGCCTGATACGGGACGCCGGATGAAATTTCGCCGCCCCGGCCGCTGGGTCTTGGTGATTGCAGGGGTGATCCTGGTCGCGGTCATCGCCACAACCGCCTTTGCTCTCCAAAACCTGCTGACCGGAAAAAGCGGCGGCCCAACTCAGATTGTCAAAGCTCCCGCCGACGTGGTCGTCCGCGGAAAGTATCTCGCCGCAGCAGCGGACTGCGCCGCTTGCCACACCGCGCCAGGCGGCGCGCCATTTGCCGGTGGCCTCGCCATGCAGAGCAACTTCGGCACCATCTATGCGACCAACATCACGCCTGATCCGGATGAAGGCATCGGCCGCTGGAGCGCCGACGATTTCTGGCGGGCGCTACACGACGGGGTCAGGCGCGACGGCCAGCAGCTCTATCCGGCCATGCCGTACACGTCCTACCGCGGCATGACGCGCGCAGACTCGGACGCGATTTACGCCTACGTCATGCAGTTGCGCCCGATGAATGTGGCAAGTCCCGTAACCGACCTGAAATTTCCCTTCAACATAAGGCTTAGCCTGGTCGGCTGGAATCTGCTGTTTCTGCACGACAGCTTGCCAGCACTGTCTACCGGACAATCCCCGACATGGCAGCGTGGCCGATATCTGGTGAACGTGCTGGGACATTGCGGCGAATGCCATACACCGCGCGGCATCGTGGGCGAGATGGAGCTGTCGCGATCATTGACCGGTTTTGCGCTCGGACGCGTCGCCGCACCGGACATCACTCCGGAAGGTTTGGCGGACCGTGGCTGGACTGCCTCGGGACTACGTGGATTTCTGGGGCGCGGGACCACGCGGGAAGGCTCAGCCTTTGCCGACATGCGTACGGTCGTCGCACTGAGCACCAGGAACATGACGGCCGAGGATCTCGATGCCGCGACGAACTTCTTGCTCGGTGACGATCCGCTCCCGGTGCGGCCGCCAGCCATCGATCCGGCACAAGTTCGTGCCGCTGCAACCGGCCCGGGACGATCGACCTACGTGGCGCTGTGCTCAGGCTGCCATGGTCTCGACGGCAACGGTGTGCCCAACACCGTGGTCGCAATGCGTAACAACAGCACGCCGCGCCTTGCTGACCCTCGCAATCTGATCGTTGCCATGCTCGACGGCGTCGGGTTGGAAAACTTTCCGCATCGCGAGAACATCGAGGCGATGCCGCCCTTCGCCGACAAGCTGAGCGATGGCGAGGCGGCGGAGCTTGCGAACTATATCCGCGTTACGTTCGGCGGACGGAAGGGCGACGTGACTGCGGCGGACGTGCGCGCGCTACGCAAGAAATGAAATGGTCGCGGAAGCGATTTTTCCGCTTTGGGTCCCAGAAGCGGAGACTCGACTTGATAAACCAGACTTCCGCTTTTCATTCAATGGCGGAAGAGCAGTGTCTGCTTGCTCAAGCTCCGACCGACCGCACCAGTTTCGCATCAGAAACGATCTGATCAAAGGACAACAAACTCGAACGAAAACGAACAAAACCGCGGCAAAAACAACGAAGCTGAACATTATCCTCCGGCTCATAACGGTCTGGTTGCAGGTTCGAGTCCTGCCGGGCCCACCAGCAAATCAATCCAGACAACACATTAGGGGTTGCGGTAGCCGCGTTCCTGCAGCACCCAGCTATTGCCGTCCGGGTCCGAGAAGTTGGCGAAGCTGGCATAGTCTCTGCGCGCGGGGGCGAGTCCGGATGCGAAACGTCCGTCCCAGGCATCAATTGGTATCTTGTGCCTGATCTCGCCGACCTCGACACCGCGTTCGAGCAGGCGGCTCCGCACCGCGTCGAGGTCGGTCACGACGAGATAAATGTCGCGGGCTGATCCCGCGGCTGCGTCGGTCAGTCCCTTGCCGATCTGTATCGAGCAAGACGATCCCGGCGGCGTGAGTTGCACGACGCGGAACGCGTCGTTCGGTGCATAGTCGACATCGAGCGTGAAGCCAACCCGATCGACATAAAACCGCAGTGCGCGATCGACATCACTCACCGGCAACGTGATCACCTCGACCGAGAACTTCACCACCGCTGTACGATTTGTATTCATCGCCTCATCCCTTCACAAATCGATGACGACGTCACTCGTCGGCTGTGAACAGCAAATAAGGAGGTTGCCGTCGGCGGGCTGATCGAGTGGCTCCGGTCCATAGGCAACCGCGCCCGAAACCAGACCGCTCTCGCAGTTGTGACAAACACCGGTCCGGCACGACCAACGGACCGGGACATCGCAAGCCTCGGCCAGCTCCAGGATGCTTTGGTAGGAGGACGCCTTCCAATGTGCGGCGACGCCGCTTCGCGCGAAAGAGACCAACGGGCCAGTGTCGGCGTCGCCCTCGGGCGGGTGCGGGACGCGCGTCCCCGTACCAACGAAACCTGGGTTCATCGGCTCGCGGCCATTGAAGATCTCAGTATAAACTCGCTCGGGCGCGACACCCAAATCTGCAAGCGCCTGCTTCATGTCTGCCATGAAGCGACCCGGCCCGCAGATATAGACATCCGCTTCTCTCGCGATGCCGACCTTGTCCAAGGCTGATCGCGACAGACGGCCGATCGCGTCGAAACCCTCGCCCATCTCGTCGCGCTGGTCCGGCTTGCTGTAACAAACATAGTGGCGGCCGTGGGTGAGCGCGGGCATGAGGCGGCGGACTTCGGCGTCAAAGGGATGATGCTGCCCATCGCGAGCCGCGTGCAGCCACAACACTCGCCGCGCCGAGCGCGCGGCTGCCAGTGCGTGCAGCATTGCCAGAACAGGCGTCGCTCCAATTCCCGCGCTGAGCAACACCACCGGCCGCTCTCCAGACTGCAGGACGAAACCTCCGCGCGGCGCGCTGACGTCGAGGGCGTCCCCCAGACGGACTCGCTCCCGGAAATACGTTCCTGCCGCCCCGTTCGGCTCGATCTTCACACTGATCCGATAGCGGTCCGTCGAAGGCGGACCGGAGAGCGAATAGCTGCGAAGGAGCGGTGGGCCGCCGCCGGTTCGCTTGAGGCGCAGGACGACGTACTGGCCCGGCAGCGGCTGTGACAGCGGCTTGCCACCCGGATGCCGCATCGACACAGAGAGGACGTCTGCGGATTCCTGATCGATCGCCACCACCGCGAGCGGCTGAAATCCCGGCGCCACCGGATGCGCCGCCGCTGCCGGCACGAGCCCCGCGTTTCCGCTCCCGCCGGCGGTCGTCTGGCTCTGCAACAGTGCTTCGAACGATGCGCGCCATCCCGGCGAAAGCGCCTCGATCCGCAAGGCGCGCTGCAATCGATCGCGCGCATGATCGGACAAATAGAGCAGCGCGTTGATCTCGGCGACGGTCATTCGCTCGTTCGCCTCTCCTACTTTCACGATTTCGTCGCCGGCGCCTACCATGCCTTCCCTCAGGACGCGAAAATAGAACCCCGGCCGTCCGCTGGATGTCAGCAACGCCGGCATCCGCGGCTCGTCGGTTCGAATGCCGACGCGATAGCAGGTGACGCGAGGCTGCGTGACCTCGAACAGGGCGCTGCCGATCTGAAAACGATCGCCGATGCAAACGGCATCGTCAGGCAATCCTTCGATCGTTAAATTCTCGCCGAACTGTCCATGGACGAAGTCAGTTCTGTTCAATTGTTCCTGCCAGTAGCGATAGGATTCGATTTGATAGACGAAGGCGGCTCGCTGTTCGCCGCCGTGGCCAGCCAAATCGGCTTGGCCGTCTCCTTCCAGATTCAACCGGCCGACGCGGCACCGGCCGTGGACGGGACTTTTCCAGATCGCGGTGCGTACAATGCGGCCCTTCCATTCGATATCACGCGGAAGTCCGACGTTCACGGACAGTAGTCGAGCCATGTGTCGCTTCGCCTTGATTGAGGGGACCGCAAACCAGCCTAGCCGCTCGCAGCGCGGTCCAGTTCGGCGAGGTCGAGGTTGCGATCGGGGCCGTGCGGAACCACCGACTGACCAGGCTCAAGACGGAGCTGGGTGCCGTCGAGATGCACAGTCACGATATCAGGCTCGAACGACACTAGGTTCGAGATGCGGCGAACCTCGGGATACGCGTCGGGATACGACCATGCTGCCTGACGCGCGTCGCCAATCGAGTAATAGCTACAGAGTCCCTTGTACGGGCAGAACGTCTGGAGCTTGACAGGCGTGAGAGCTGATGCGTCGATGTCATCGCGTGGAACGTACCAGCGTGGTGCGAAACCCGACTCGTAGAGAACCAGCGGCCGCTTGGTATCGGCGATGATCCGGTCGCCTTGGCGGACTACGAGGTTGCGGGAGGTCTGGCGAATGTCGATGCGATGGTAGGGATCCGCGGCATGGCCTAGGATACGCTCGTCTTCTTCGTAGAAAGCGTCCATGGCGCGCCAGGCGAACGCAACGCGTCCCTGCAATTCGCTCGCGTAGGCGGGCAGGCCGGTGTGCTGCCACGCTCCTCGCGCAGCTATGTGCTGCTCGTCTGCTCGCACGCTATACCAGGAAGTGAGCCCGAGATCCGAGTGTTGAGTCGTATTGTCGGTCATTTCCAACACATGGGGAGATATGTCGGCCTCCGGAAAGTAGGCAACCGGATAGCGGCCTGGCTCGAACAGCAGGAGAACATTCTCGCTTTCGGCGATCCAACGGCCTCCGAAGCGCACGCGCATGCGTCTGCGCAATCGCTCGACGTACAACAGCTTCTTGGGCAGCGGTTCGGGTACTATGAACTTGCCGAGTGCTCCCGTTGAGAGAGGACCTTGTTGCCAGGACAATCCCACGGCTTTCTCCTATCTGGTTGGATGATCGGGGCGCCGCGCACCGTCGATTCTGTCATCGCCGACGGTCGGCCGTCGATCTGCCGGTCAGCCCAGCGTCTTCATCCAGGCTGCGATGGCACTGCCAATCTCGTCCGGCGAGTCTTCCTGGACGAAATGGACTCCCTTGACCGTCACTTCGGTCTGCGCTGGCAAGCTTCGGGCTAGTTCAAGAACCTTGCCCTCCGCGAGGATTCCACCGGGCTCGGCCTTCAGGAACAGCTTCGGCACGCGGCTGCTCTTCAGCCAGTCCGCGTAGGCGTCCACGACCGCCGTTACGTCGGCAGGATCGCCTTCGATCGGGATTTCCCGGGGGAACGTCAGCGTCGGACGCCGACCCTCGCCGGCTTCGGTGAATGGCCGGCGGTACTCCGCCATCTCCGCGTCCGAGAGCTTGCGCAGTATCGCCCCCGGCAAGACCTTCTCGATGAAGAAGTTGTCTTGCAGGACCATCTGCTCACCGGCTTCGGAGCGCAGCGCCTCCAGGACCGGGCGCATTCCGAACTTGTCCCAGTGGTCCCAATACTGTCGTCCCACCATCGCCTCCATATACGCGATACCCCTCACGGCATCGCGATGGTGGTTGGCCCAGTCGAAGCCGAGAGTGGAGCCCCAGTCGTGAATGACCAAAGTGACGCGCTCGCGCACATTCAGCGCCTCGAGCAGGGCGCCGAGGTAACGGCGGTGCTCGACGAACCGATAGGAACCAGGCCCACTCTCGGGCAGCTTGTCTGAGTCGCCCATACCGATCAGATCGGGGGCGATGCAGCGGCCCAGCGGCTCCAAGTGCGGCAACACGTTGCGCCACAAGTACGACGATGTTGGATTGCCATGCAGTAGTATGATGGGATCCCCCTTTCCCACCTCCACGTACGCCATCTCGCGGCCAAGGACCTTGCGCCACTGCTTTTTGTAAGGAAACGCCGCAGATATCATGATTGCTTCTCCTCACCGATTGTTAAGCTGACCGTGCCCACCGTTCTTAGATGACTGGTTGCGCTGAACGTTTTCCTCCGGGCGTAGCTCGGCCTGAACTAGTTTCCCGAGCAGCCAGAAGATTTCCGATACTCCCTGCCGTAAGCGGTCCTCGTTGGAGCGAGCGTTGGGGTGATCATGGAAATGGCAAGCCTGTCCGCAGATCGGGTGCTGTTGCTGGGACCATTACAGGTCATCCAAAATGGCGTCCCTTGCACCAGCCGCCTTCGCGCAAGGTCTGGGCCTCCTCGCTTATCTCCCGATGGCGCCGCGGCCTGTCACCCGCGAAAAACTGTGCGAGTTGTTTTGGGACGCCGCGGACGCCCCAGAAGCGAGTTGCGCTAGTGCCTTTCCAAGCTACGCCCGCTGGTCGATCGGCCGGCGACGACGCGGATCATCGCTGACCGCAAGCAGGTCTGGATCGATACAGGTTCACTCGACGTCGATGCCCAGTCTGTCGCGCGACGTACGCAGAAGACGCTAACTTTACACCAAGCGAGCTTCGGTCGCTATTGGCTTTGTTAAAGGGCGACTCTCGAAGGCCTTTCGGTCGAGGGGGTTCCGTTGCTCGAAAATTGGCTCGCCGCCCGGCGGCACCGCTTCGGTCAGCTGCGCCAACAGCTTCTCGAACGGCTTAGCTCCGTCATGCCGCCGGAGAGCGATGATAGTAAATCAATGGCTTAGCAGGCGGTCACTTCGTAGCAGTTTAGGCACCGCGCTCAGCGCCCGACCTCTAGCTTAGCTTCGAAAGAACGCAAGCAGGTCGGCATTGATCGTGGCCGCCTCGGTCGTTGGCATGCCGTGCGGGAAGCCCTTGTAGGTCTTCAGCGCACCATTCCTCAGCAGCTTTGCAGACAATGGACCGGAGTCCTCATAGGGAACGATCTGGTCGTCGTCGCCATGCATCACCAGGACCGGAACACTGATCTTCTTGAGATCCTCGGTAAAGTCGGTCTGCGAGAAAGCGACAATGCCGTCATAGTGCGCCTTGGCGCCGCCCGTCATACCCTGCCGCCACCAGTTCTGGATGACCGCCTCGGATGGCTTGGCGCCCGGCCGATTGTAGCCGTAGAACGGACCGGCCGCGAGATCTCGGTAGAACTGCGAACGATTGGTCGCGACCTGCACCTGGAAACCGTCGAATACCTCTTTCGGCAGCCCGCCAGGATTCGCCTTGGTCCTCACCATCAACGGCGGCACCGAAGCGACGAGCACAGCCTTTGCAGCCCTGCTCTCGCCGTGTCGAGCCAGGTAGCGCACCACCTCGCCGCCGCCTGTGGAGTGGCCGACATGGATGGCGTTCTTCAGGTCGAGATGCTCCGTCAGCGCCGCGAGGTCGTCGGCATAGTGATCCATATCGTGCCCGTCGGCCACTTGGGCAGACCGGCCATGGCCGCGTCGATCATGGGCGACAACGCGGTACCCGTGATTGAGAAAGAACAGCATCTGCGCGTCCCAGTCGTCGGATGACAGCGGCCATCCGTGGCTGAACACGATCGGCTGTCCCTTGCCCCAGTCCTTGTAGAATATTTCGACGCCATCCTTGGTTTTGATCGTAGGCATGGTGATATCTCCTCTGGTTCTCGATTTCATCAAAACAACGGCGAAGCGCCGAACAAGTCGTTTGATTCCTGCAAATCGCTAAGGCGATCGCTGCTCTCGCTGTTCGTCCGGGACCTCCGCGGGAGCGAATCGTCCGGACGCCCGGTGCGCAGTTCGAGGAGCCCGAGCAGAATCTCGTCCCTTTCTGCCTCAAGCTCCTTGATGGAGCGCGATCCAACCTCGGCGTGAACGCTGTCGACGAGCTTCTTCTGAGTCTCGGGCGTGAGCGCCGGCGTGCCGAGTGTCTTCCACGAAGCCGCCATCGGGCCGGCGAACTGCTGGAAGAAGTGCTCGATGCCGCCCGGCCCGCCGCCGAGATGATTGAGCATCATGTTGCCCATGATGCCCCAGCGCAGTCCCGGACCCCAGGACAGCGCGTCGTCGACGTCGGCAGCGCTCAGGACGTCTTCGGCGACGAGATAGTAGACCTCGCGCGCCAGCGCGATTTGCAGGCGGTTGGCGACGTGGCCCGGCATCTCCTTGTTGAGACGTATCGCCTTCTTCCCGATCGATTTATAAAACTCGATCGCGCGCAGGATCGTCTCTTCCGAGGTCTTCGCACCACCGACCACCTCGACCAGCGGGATCAAGTGCGGCGGATTGAAGGGATGGCCGATGACGCAACGTTCCGGATGCGATGTAACGCCAGCTTGAATATCGCTCATTTTAAGGCCCGAAGAGCTCGACGCGATAATCACGTCGTCCGGCAGCAACTCGTCGAGTTGCCTGTAGAGTTTCTGCTTGAAATCCAGCCGCTCCGGGCCGTTCTCCTGAACGAAGTCGGCGCCCTTCACTGCTTGCGCGAGATCGGCGGTGAATCTCAGGTTCGACTGCGACGCACCGGGCGAAAGGCCCAACCGTTCGAGTGCTGGCCAGGCCGCCTTCACGAACTTTCGCAGGGCGATTTCTGCGCCGGGCGCGATATCGGTCGCGACGACCTCAAATCCCCTGGCGAGATACAGCGCGCTCCAGCTTGCGCCGATGACACCGGTACCGATGACCGCGATGCGTCGTATGGTTCTGGTGTTGCTCATGTCGTTCTCCTTTTCGATGCTAGAAGGTGGCGTAGGCGACGCCGGTGAGATTGCCCTGGGCGGCCAGCAGGGTCCGCTTGCCCGTCCCATCGAGATTGGCGACATAGAGGGAGCCGGCGAGATCGGTGACGAACATCCTGTTGCCGGCGACGTCGAGCGCGAGCCCGATTCCTTCCATGAGGTCCGGCACCACGATCTCGGGCGTCTGCTGTCCAGGCCTGGCGTCGATCCGCGCACGGTTCACCGTGTTGCCGCGCGGAGGATTGCCACGGTCGGTCCAGTAGAGGACGCGACGTTGGAGATCGAGCTCGAGATCGATCGGCTCGGGAAGGTCGTCAAACAAGACTTCGGCGTCGCTGCGGTTGGCGGCTGTCTGGCCTTTTGGGATATCGATCCCGGCGCGCAGGATGCGCCCAACCCCGGCGTTGTCTCCGCCCTTTTGCGTCCAGTAGAACTGTCCGCGCACCGGATCGACCGCAATTCCAACACACCAGCGCGTCTGGTCAGGGCGGTCATGATCGCCCTCACCCGTCTGGACGAGCACCTCGATCTGCGAGCCATCGAGATTGGCGCGCATGACCCGCATCCCCTCGCGATCGGACCAATAGAGCTTACCGCGCACCTTATCGAGGTGGAGCTGCTTGGGTGTGTATGTGCCGCCGGGTGCAACGATGAACCGGCGGTTCTTTCCGTCGAGATCGGCGCGCTCGATTGAGCCGTCGTTCAACCTGGGAACGCCCATGTTGGTCCAGTAGACGTGACCGGCGGCGACGTCGACAGCGATACCATCGGGATAGGGGCAATCGGTCGCGACGACCTTGCGATTTGACCCGTCGGCATCCATGGAGAGAACGCGTCCGCCGCTCAGGTCCAGCAGAAATAGCCTGCTGCGAACCGCAACGGACGGCATCTTTGTTTTGGTAGCTTCACGTACACTCATTGTTTGACTCCTTCGGCGTCCGACCCATCGCTTATGCGACCCGTTCCCTTGCTTTCGGGATGGCACCATCTTCTCGCAGGCTCTCGATGCTCCTGGCGTCGAAGCCCAGCACGCTGAGAATCTCCTCCGTATGCTCGCCAAGGCCGGGCGCGCGCCGGGCCAGAACCTTCGTGACACCATGAACCTGGATCGGGCTGCTGATCGTCGACATCACTTTGCCGCCCGCACCTTCGAGCGGAACGACAATCTCGTTTTCCGTCAGTTGCGGATCGTTGATGACGTCCTGCGGTCCGCGGACTTCGCCAAAAGTGACGTTGACGTTGGCAAAGACCGAATGCCAGTGCGGCATGGCCTGAGCGCCGAACACCTCGTCAAAGATGGCCGTGAGCTGCGGCATGTTCACCGCAAGCTGAGCTGCTTCAGAGAAGCGCGGGTCGGTCCGCAAGTCCGGGCGGCCGATTGCCGTCGCCACCGCCGCGAACTTGTCCGGCGTGATGATGAGAACGAACCATGTTCCGTCCGCGGCACGATAGACGTTCGTCGCGGCATTGGCGGGATGCTGACGGTCGTGCAACGGAGGAAATTTGGCTCCGGCGAGCGCCGCCTGAATGGAGACACTCGCGGACCAAACGCCCTCGGCAAGCAACGACGTCGTGACATAGGCGCCCTTGCCGGTCCGCTCGCGCCGGTAGAGCGCGGTCACGATAGCCGAATAGAGTCCGACAGCGGTGGCATTGTCGCCGCTGCCACTCACCGGCCAGGTGGGCGGAGCACCGGCGTCGCGCGTCAACGACAGCAGACCGCTGCGTGCCCAATAGGAGGTGATGTCGAAGCCGGGCAGATTCGCATCCGGGCCCTTCTCGCCGAAGCC
>NZ_JBBIAR010000099.1:0-29306 GCF_054185165.1 Bradyrhizobium sp. UFLA05-109
ATAGGCACTCTAGATATAATACCACATTGACATCATGCAACCAACATAACGGAGGCCTTCATGTCCCACCTACGCCCATTGGACCCCGCGTTTCCGATCGAACGTCAGCTCGGCATCGATACCAGCCCTGTCGTGCTCGTGAATCTGTTCACGCTCGACAAAGCCGATGAGGAAACATTCCTCCGGGTCTGGCAAGACGATGCTGCCTTCATGAAGCGGCAGCCGGGTTTCATCGCTACGCAGCTTCACCGCGCGATCGGCGAAAGCCCGACCTATCTGAACTACGCCGTCTGGGAGTCGACTGACCATTTCCGGGCTGCCTTCACGCACCCTGAATTCAGATCGAAGATTTCGGCCTATCCCTCTTCTGCCGTTGCGTCTCCGCACCTGTTCCAGAAGGTCGCGGTCCCCGGCATCTGCGTCGCGTAGCTCGCCCGGCAACCCATTTGCGGGAGGAGATCGTCAATACGACTCACGAGCATCTCGGAACGCTGCAGCGCCACGATCGCAACACGTCGATCCGGCAGCAGAGGCGGAAGTTCTACGAGTCCACGATAGCGTCGCATCAGGCGGCGCCGCGCCCGCAACACGAACCCTCGCTCAGGTCGCCGCCTTCTTCTTCGGCTTCGGCTTGGCTGCCTTCGGCATCGGCGCCGGCTCGGGGCCGCCCTCGATCGACGACAGGCGGCCTGCGGTGAAGGTGTAGATGCCGGCACGCGGACCGCTCGCCCAGGTGATCACGGCCACGCGCCTGCCGCCGGCATCATTGGAGAGATTGACGTTGCTCGGCGCACCGATGCCGCGCACCACGTCGCATTCGGTGTGGCCGAGCGCGACCGTTCCGCCCGACGGAGCGGGCGCCGTGGTCGAGGCATTGGCATCAACCGGCGCGCCCGCAGGCGCCATGCCTGGACAGGCACCGTCAGCGCTGACCAGATCTTCCGCCGTCACCGGCTTGTCGGGGGTCAGCGGCGGCGATTCGATCGAGATGTTCTTGATGAAGAGCCGGGCCGGCTTATTGAACCATTCGGCATCCCTCGACATCATATCGGACGCGCTGGAGCAGCCCGCGATCAGCGGCGCAAGGGCGCACAACGCCAGCAGAAGCGTCGGAGGAAGCTTTTGATGTTGCACGATAAACTCAAATCCCCGCGTTAAGGACCAGCCCTAAACGATTGTCCCAACATCACTTTGCGGCACGACCGTGACGGAGGCCAGCATTACCCCCAAAGCCGCAAATTATCATTAATTCGACGGCCAATCGCTAGTTTCGCCGCTGCCACCGGCCGCGCTCGTCGGCCTGCCAATACGTGACATCAAATCCGCGAGTCTTGCAATCCGTCCAGGCGCTGCGCGCAAGCGCAAGCGCGTCAGGATCGTCGCCGTTGAACAGGAGCACCACGCGCTCATAGCCCTCCGAATCCTGAGGCAGTGCGGCGTTGTCGATCAGGAAGCGGACATTGGCGCCGTTGGGATTGCCCTCCTCGACCGCCAGCACGACCGGCTGCTCCGCGGCGTCACCGACCCGCCATGTCGCGTGCGGCAGGAAGGAATCGTCGCGATAGGTCCATAGATGCGCGTCGAGCGCATCGGCGCGTTCCTCCGAGGTCGACTGCACCACGACGCGCCAGCCGCGCTCGAGCGATCTCTCGAGCAGCGGCGGTAACACGTTCTCCACCGTCATGTTTTGCAGATGGTAGAACAGCACTTCGGTCATTTACGCTCGTAGTGGTCGGCGACCAGGCGGTCCAGGAGGCGAACGCCATAGCCGGAGCCCCAGCTCTGGTTGATGTCGGTCTTCGGCGCACCCATGGCGGTGCCCGCGATGTCGAGATGCGCCCAGGGCGTGCCGTCGACGAAACGCTGGAGGAACTGCGCCGCGGTGATCGAGCCGCCATGGCGGCCACCGGTGTTCTTCATGTCGGCGAACTGGGAATCGATCAGCTTGTCGTATTCGGGACCGAGCGGCATGCGCCAGACTTTTTCGCCGCTCTCGACGCCGGCCGTCAGGAGACGTTCGGCGAGCTCGTCATTATTGGAGAACATGCCGGCATGCTCGGTGCCGAGCGCGACCATGATCGCGCCGGTGAGCGTTGCGAGATCCACCATGAATTTCGGCTTCACCCTCTTCGCGACGTACCAGAGCACGTCGGCCAGCACGAGACGCCCTTCGGCGTCGGTGTTGATGATCTCGATGGTCTGGCCCGACATCGAGGTGACGATGTCGCCGGGACGCTGCGCGTTGCCGTCGGGCATGTTCTCGACCAGACCGATGGCACCGACCGCGTTGACCTTTGCCTTGCGCGCCGCGAGCGCGTGCATCAGGCCGACGACGCAGGCCGCTCCCCCCATGTCGCCCTTCATGTCTTCCATGCTGCCGGCGGGCTTGATCGAGATGCCGCCGGTGTCGAAGCAGACGCCCTTGCCGACGAAGGCGACCGGCGCCTCTCCCTTCTTGCCGCCGTCCCAGCGCATGATCACGGTGCGGCTCGGCCGTGCCGAGCCTTGCCCGACGCCGAGCAGCGCGCCCATGCCGAGCTTGTGCATCGCCTTGACGTCGAGAACCTCGACCTTGACACCGAGCTTGCGGAGCTGGCTCGCACGCCGCGCGAACTCCTCGGGGTACAGCACGTTCGGCGGCTCGTTGACGAGATCGCGCGCTATCAGCACGCCGTCTACCACATGGCCCGCCGGCGCGAAGGCCTTTTTCGCCGCAGCCAAGTCAGCGACGGCGAACGCGACGTCGGCACGCAAGGCACCGCCCTCCTCGCCATCCTTCTTCTTCGTCTTGTAGCGATCGAATTTATAGGCGCGCAGCCGCAGGCCCGCGCCGATCGCGACCGCCTGCTCCGCTGTCATGGCGCCGTCAGGCAGTTCGGCCATGATGGTTACGGCGCTTGCGCCAGCCTTCAGCTTGCCGGCCGTCACGCCACCGAACTTCAGAAAATCGTTGAGCTTCAGGGCCGGAGCCTTGCCAGCCCCGATCACAATCAGGCGGCTCGCCTTCAGCCCCTCGGGAGCCAGGATGTCGAGCGCCGCGCCCGTCTTGCCCTTGAACTGACTCGCCTCGGCGGCCCGCTTGACCAGGTCCGCTGCCGATCCGAGCGCCTTGGCGGTCGCTGGGCCGAATCGCAGGCCGTCGTCGCAAAACGCCACCAGCGTGTCGCGCGGGATGGCGGAAAACGGGACGAAGCCGACCTTAACGGCGTCGGACATGGATAACTCCTCCAAAAGACGAGACTTTTGCCACCCCTTGGGCACCGCTCCGGGTACCGGCTGAATGACGATTCACTGCTCCGGGGCGCACTATGACCTGTCCGCGCCTCACATGCCAAGCGCCGCCCGTGGCCGGCGGGCCACAAGAAGGAAATATTAGCCATATGATGAGGGTGCCACGGGGCAGCCATTTTGTTGACGGATCAAAGGGATGGTAGTGAGAGTGTGAAGTGGTGAAAGACGTGGCAGAACGATCCTTGGGGATCCCTTTGGGGATGGGTCGGGATGTCCGGAATTTGGGACCCAGAAGGGGCCTGGTGGGGATCGTGCGGTAGCGCATGGGGTCGATCGACAGGTATATTTTCCGCACGACGCTGGCGTCGTTTGCGCTGGTCCTGGTCAGCCTCACCGGCGTGATCTGGATTACGCAGGCGTTGCGCGGCATCGACCTGATGACGAGTCAGGGCCAGACGATCCTGACCTTCCTCGGCATCACCAGCCTCGTGATTCCGGCGCTGGTGCTGATCATCTCGCCGATCGCGCTGATGATCGCGATCTCGCACACGCTGAACAAGCTCGCGACCGATTCCGAGATCATCGTGATGAACGCCGCCGGCTTCTCGCCGTTCCGGCTGTTCTATCCGTTCTTCTATGCCACCTGCGTGGTGGCGCTGCTGGTCGCCTTCATCGCCGCCTATCTCGCCCCCGACGGCATGCGGCGGATCAAGCAATGGGACGCCGAGATCACCGCCGACGTCCTCACCAACATCCTGCAGCCCGGCCGCTTCGCCCAGCTCGACCAGAACCTCACGATCCGGATTCGCGAGCGCCAGCCCGGCGGCATCATGGCCGGCATCTTCATCGACGACCGCCGCGATCCGAAGGAGCGCAACTCGATCGTCGCCGAGCGCGGCACGGTGGTGAAGAGCGGCGGCGAGACCATCCTGGTGCTGGAGGACGGCAATCTGCAACGCTTCGAGGTCGGCAAGCGCGATCCCGCACTCGTGACCTTCGCCCGCCACGGCTTCGACATGTCGAAATTCTCCAACCAGGGGCGCGACGTCACGCTCGGAATTCGCGAACGCTATCTCTGGGAGCTGTTCTCCCCGTCCGAGGACGATCCGGTCTACAAGTCGGTGCCCGGCCAGTTCCGCTCGGAGCTGCATGACCGCATTATGGCGCCGCTCTATCCCTTCGCCTTTGCGGCGCTGACCTTCGCCTTCCTCGGCGCGCCGCGCACCACCCGTCAGAGCCGTAACTTCTCGATCGGCAGCTCGATCCTCGCCGTGTTCGGCCTGCGCATGGCGGGCTTCGCCTGCTCGGTGATGGCGGTAAAGTCGCCGGTGGCGCCTCTCGTGCAATATGCCATGCTGGCGATCGCCATCGGCCTCGGCGTCTGGATGATCGTCGGCGGCCTCGTGGTGGAAGCGCCGCCTGCGCTGCTGGAAGCCGTCAACAAATCCAATGCGCGTATTGCGCGGCTGTTCCGACGACCGGTTGCCGCATGAGCATGCTCACCAACACACTCGGACGCTATTTCGCAGGCCGCTTCGTCATCGCGGCGCTGGGCGTGTTCGCGAGCATTTTCCTGCTGCTGGTGCTGGTCGACTACATCGAGATGGTGCGCAAGACCTCAGGGCTTGCGTCCGCCTCCGCGATCATGGTGGCCGAAACGTCGTTGTTCCGCGTGCCGCAGCTCCTGGAGAAGCTGACGCCGTTCTGCATGCTGATCGGCGCCATGACCTGCTACCTTGCCCTCTCCCGCCGGCTCGAACTCGTGGTGGCACGGGCTGCCGGCATTTCTGCCTGGCAGTTCATCTCCCCCGCGCTCGGTAGCGCACTGCTGATCGGGGTGATCGCGACGGTTGCCTACAATCCGATGTCGGCGAACCTGCGCGAGCTCTCCAAGCGCATGGAGGCAGAACTGTTCGGCTCGGCGCCCGGCGGCGGCATCCAGGATGCCTCCGGCTTCTGGCTCAACCAGGTCACCAGCGAAGGCCAGGTCATCATCAACGCCGCACGCAGCGAGCAGCAGGGCATTCGGCTAACCGGCCTGACGCTGTTCCGGTTTGATACAGAGTATCACTTCAAGGAGCGTATCGAGGCGCGCGAGGCAACGCTCGAGGATGGCCGCTGGGTGTTCAGGACGGTACGGCGTTTCTCCCTGGACGCGCCCCCTGTCGATCAGGACCGCCTGGAGATTCCCACGGCTCTGACCGAAGCGCAGGTTCGCAACAGCTTTTCCACACCCGAAACTGTGTCCTTTTGGCAACTACCGAGCTACATCCGTTCGTCGGAAAGCTCGGGCTTCGCGACAGCCGGATATCGACTCCAGTACCATAAGCTTCTGGCGCAGCCGTTTCTGCTTGCAGCGATGGTGATGCTGGCGGCTTCGGTGTCGTTGCGTTTCTTCCGGATGGGCGGCGTGCAGAAGATGGTTTTGAGTGGCGTGGGCGCAGGCTTTCTGCTCTACGTCCTGTCCAAAGTTACTGAGGATTTGAGCAAGGCTGAGTTGATGCATCCGATCGCTGCGGCGTGGCTGCCCGTTGTGGTGGGCGGCCTCACCGGCTTTTTGGCCTTGCTCTATCAGGAGGACGGATAGTGACTGCCGTCCACCGAGAGCTCGTGTCTCGTTTGACGCGGCGCACCGAGGCGCGCGCGAACGGATGTGGCTTGCCTGCCCGTAGTCTCCTGCTCGCCTTTCTTGCCGCGCTCGCGCTGGGTGGATTGCTCGATCTTGCGGCGACCGCGCCTGCGGCCGCGCAGAGCTTCACCTACAATCCGCTGCCGCCGCGTCCGAAGCCGCCGAAGGCCCCCAACGACAACCAGATGCTCGTGCAGGCGACCGAGGTCGACTACGACTACAACAATTCGCGCGTCTCCGCGGTCGGCAACGTCCAGCTGTTCTACAACGGCACCAGCGTCGAGGCCGACAAGGTCATCTACGATCAGAAGACCAAGCGCCTCCATGCCGAAGGCAACATCCGCATGACGGATGCCGACGGCAAGATCACCTACGCCGAGATCATGGACCTCTCGGACGACTACCGCGACGGCTTCGTCGATTCGCTGCGCGTGGACACCGCCGACCAGACCCGCATGGCCGCGAGCCGCGCCGACCGCTCCAGCGGCAACTACACGGTGTTCGAGAACGGCGTCTACACCGCCTGCGCGCCGTGCAAGGACGATCCGAAGAAGCCCCCGCTGTGGCAGGTCAAGGGTGCCCGCATCATCCACGACCAGCAGGAGAAGATGCTGTACTTCGAGACGGCGCAGCTCGAATTCTTCGGCGTGCCGCTCGCCTACATGCCGTACTTCTCGACTCCCGACCCGACGGTGAAGCGCAAGACCGGCTTCCTGATGCCGGGCTTCACGTCCTATACGGCGTTCGGTTATGGCGTCGAAGTGCCGTTCTACTGGGCGATCGCCCCTGACATGGACGCGACCTTCAATCCGCGCATCACGTCCAAGCAGGGCGTGCTGTTTCAGGCTGAATTTCGCCAGCGCCTGATCGACGGCGCCTACCAGATCCGCGTCTACGGCATCGATCAGCTCAACCCCAGCAATTTCGCCGGCCAGCCGGGTGATCGCCAGTTCCGCGGCGGCGTCGAGACCAAGGGCCAGTTCGCGCTGAACGACAAATGGGTCTGGGGCTGGGACGGCGTTCTGCTCTCCGACTACTACTTCATGTCGGACTACCGGCTGTCGCAGTACCGCGACCCCTTCTCCTCGTTCCTGAGCCTGCCGACGGAAGCGATCTCCCAGCTCTATCTGACGGGGGTGGGCAACCGCAGCTACTTCGACGCGCGCACGATGTATTTCCTGAGCTTCTCGGGCAATCAGCAGCAGGTGCCGGTCGTCTACCCCGTGATCGACTACTCGAATGTGATCAACTATCCGATCTTCGGTGGTGAGGTCTCCTACAAGACGAATTTCCTCAACCTGACGCGCAACGACGCGGTGTTCGATCCGATCACCACGACCGCCAACACCAACGGCCTCTGCACCACCACCTCGGCCGACACCGCCGCGCGCACGCCCTCACAATGTCTGCTGCGCGGCTTCCCCGGCACCTACACGCGCCTGACGGCCGAAGCGCAGTGGCGCAAGTCCTTCACCGATCCCTTCGGTGAAATCTGGACGCCGTTCGCCATCCTGCGTGCGGACGCGATCAACTCCTCGGTTTCGAACCAGCCGGGCGTGTCGAACTATCTTCCGGTCGGCGACACCCAGGCGCTGCGCCTGATGCCGACGGTCGGCCTCGAGTACCGCTATCCCTTCATCAACGTCCAGCCGTGGGGCTCGACGGTCGTCGAGCCGATCGCGCAGGTCATCATCCGGCCGAACGAGACCTATGCCGGCAAGCTCCCCAACGAGGACGCGCAGAGCATGGTGTTCGATGCGAGCAATTTGTTCAGCGTCGACAAGTTCTCGGGCTACGATCGGGTCGAAGGCGGCGGCCGCGCCAATGTCGGCGTGCAGGCCACCACCCAGTTCGACAAGGGCGGCGCCGTCAAGGTGCTGTTCGGGCAGTCCTACCAGCTGTTTGGCATGAACTCTTTCGCTGTCCAGGATTCCACCAATACCGGCCTGGATTCAGGTCTCGACAAGCCGCGATCCGACTATGTCGCGAGCGTCGGCTATTCGCCGAACCGGACCTACACGTTCAGCGTGCGCGGCCGGTTCGACGAGCAGACCTGGAATGTCGAGCGCTTCGAGGCTGAAGGTCGTGCCAATTTCGACCGCTGGTCAGTCAGCATGATCTACGGCAATTATGCGCCGCAGCCGGAACTCGGCTACCTGACCCGCCGCGAGGGCATCCTCACCAGCGCTTCGGTGAAGGTCGCGGCCAACTGGGTGGTCCAGGGCTCTGCGCGCTGGGACCTCGAGGCCAACAAGATCAATCAGTATGTGGTCGGCGCCGGCTATGTCGACGATTGCTTCGTGCTGGCGGCGAACTATGTAACGTCCTATAGCTACTCGGCGGGCAGCACCCCGCCTGTTCTGAGCCACGCGTTCATGTTCCAGATCGGCCTGCGAACGCTGGCGAACTCCTCGGGAACCAGCGGCACTGCCGGCATGCAGTAGGCCGATTTGACCTTGCGGGGCTTGTTCTGATCGCAAGCATACGAGCGACGACATCTATGACGACCACTTTGCGAGTCCATCGCCTTCCCCTCATCGCGCTCGGCATCTCCCTGCTCCTGATCGGCGGCGCAGCCCCGTCGCGGGCGCAGACCGTCGTCGTCATGGTCAATGGCGAGCCCATCACCGATTTCGACATCGAGCAGCGCAGCAAGCTCGACGTCCTGACGAACCAGAAGAACGCTGGCCGGCAGGAGGTCATCAACGAGCTGATCGACGAGAAAGTGAAGATCAAGGAAGGCAAGAAATACGGCGTCGAGCCCACCAGCTCCGATGTCGACCAGTCCTTCTCCGGCATGGCCCAGCGCATGCGCATCTCGCCAGAGCAGCTCGCGAAATCACTCGAGGTGAAGGGCGTGCGGCCGGAGACGTTGAAGAACCGCATGCGCGCCGAAATGGTCTGGACCAGCCTCGTTCGCGGACGCTTCAAGGAACAGCTGCAGGTCGGCGAGCGCGATGTCGCGTCCGCCGTGCAGGCCCAGAACGGCGAGAAGCTTCAGGTCGAGGGATTCGAATACAAGATGCAGCCGATCGTTCTCATCGTGCCGCGCGGCTCGTCGCAGGCGGCAACCGAGGCGCGGCACAAGGAGGCCGAATTGTACCGCAGCCGCATCACGAGCTGCGATGAAGCCAATTCGCTGTTCCGCTCGACTCCCAATGCGGCGATCCGCGAGAGTGTCACCAAGACCACCGCGGACCTCCCCGAGGCGCTTCGCAAGGTGCTCGACGACACGCCGATCGGCCATCTCACCCCGCCGGAGGTCACCAAGCAGGGCATCGAAATGGTCGTGCTGTGCGCGCGCAATCCGACCATGATCGACACGCCGAAGCGGCGCGAGGTCCGTGAGAAGATGTACGTCGAGAAGTACGAGAAGACCTCGAAGCGGTACTTGGCGGAAATCCGCAAAGCGGCGATGATCGAATATCGTTGATGGCAAGGCCCCTCGCGCTGACCCTGGGCGAGCCTGCCGGCATCGGCCCCGATATCACGATCTCGGCCTGGCTGCGCCGCAACGAGCTCGAGCTGCCCGCGTTCTATCTGCTCGGCGATGACGCGCTGATCGCGCGCCGCGCCAAGGCGCTCGGCGCCGATATCAAGATCGCGCGAGTGCGTGCCGAGGAAGCGGTCGCCGCCTTCCCCGACGCCCTGCCGGTGGTTGCCACCGGCGAGATCGCAACAGCGGGGCCGGGCCGGCCCGACGAGAGCAGCGCGCCCGCAGCGCTCGCCTCCATTCGCCAGGCCGTCGCCGACGTCCACGAAGGCCACGCTGGCGCCGTCGTCACCAACCCTATTGCCAAGAGCGTGCTCTACCGCGCGGGCTTCCGCCATCCCGGCCACACCGAATTTCTCGCCGAACTCGCCGAACATGACGGACGCGTGCCGCAGCCTGTGATGATGCTCTGGTCGCCGCGACTTGCGGTGGTACCGGTGACCATTCATCTTTCGCTGCGCGACGCGCTGACACAGCTCTCGCGCGAGCTCATCGTCTCGACGGTGCGCATCGTCGCAGCCGAGCTGAAATCCCGTTTCGGCATCAGCCGGCCGCGAATTGCGATCGCCGGTCTCAATCCGCATGCCGGCGAGGACGGCTCGCTCGGCCACGAGGAGCAGACCATCGTCATGCCGGCGATCAAGATGCTGCGCAACGACGGCATCGAGGCCAGAGGCCCCCTGCCAGCCGACACCATGTTCCACGACGCCGCGCGAAACACCTATGACTGTGCGGTCTGCATGTATCACGACCAGGCGCTGATCCCGATCAAAACGCTCGCATTCGACGACGCGGTCAACGTCACGCTCGGTCTGCCCTTCATCCGGACATCGCCGGATCACGGCACGGCGTTCGACATCGCAGGCACGGGGAAGGCCAATCCCGCAAGCCTGATCGCGGCGCTGCAGCTGGCAAGCCGCATGGCCGCGCAACCGGCATGAGCGCGATCGACGACCTCCCGCCGCTTCGCGAGGTCATTCGCCAGCATTCGCTGTCGGCCCGCAAGTCGCTGGGCCAGAACTTCCTCCTCGACCTCAACCTGACAGCGCGCATCGCGCGTGCCGCTGCACCGCTCGAGAATTCGACGATCGTCGAAATCGGTCCGGGTCCCGGCGGATTGACCCGTGCCCTGCTCGCGCTTGGTGCTGCGCGCGTCATCGCGATCGAGCATGACGAGCGCGCGATTCCCGCCTTGCAGTATATTTCCGCGCGCTATCCGGGGCGGCTCGAGATCGTGCATGGCGATGCCATGACTTTCGATCCGAGGCCCCTGCTCGCAGGCCAGGCGGCAAAGATCGTCGCCAACCTGCCCTACAACATCGCGACGCAGCTCCTGATCGGCTGGCTCACCAGCGAGCCGTGGCCGCCGTGGTACGAGATGATGGTCTTGATGTTCCAGCGCGAGGTTGCCGAGCGCATCGTGGCGCGCGAGAACGAGGAGGCCTATGGACGCCTGAGCGTGCTCGCCAACTGGCGCGCTGAGACAAAAATCCTGTTCGACATCTCGCCCTCCGCCTTCGTGCCGCCGCCAAAGGTCACCTCCTCCGTCGTGCGCCTCGTGCCGCGCGCGGCGCCTCTGCCCTGCGACCGCCGGCTGCTCGAACAGGTCGCGGCCGCCGCCTTCGGCCAGCGCCGCAAGATGCTGCGCCAGAGCCTGAAATCACTTCAGGCCGATCCCGCGCGCCTCGCCGCGGCCGCTGGCGTCGATGCGACGCGACGCGCCGAGACCATTCCGGTCGCGGGCTTTGTTGCCATGGCGCGTGAATTGGCCGATATACGACGCCAAGCCTGAAGCACGATCCGGACCCGCAGGGCCGCGCCAGCGCAAAGTGCGCAGCGGTTTTGCGAAGAGGTCATGCGCAAACAACAAGCCAACGCGCGATGATCGCGCTTTGGCGGAAATTTCGGAGGAAGGAAAATGGCGTTGATGCGTCGGCAGTCCCTGGTCAAGTTCGATGCGCCCTTGTGCGAGACCATCATCGACACGCCCAAGCCGCAAGGACGCGAGGCGCTCGTGCGCATCGAGCGCTGCGGCCTTTGCCATTCCGACCTGCATATCCAGGACGGCTATGCCGATCTCGGCGGCGGCAAGAAGCTCGACACCACGCGCGGCATGACGCTGCCGTTCACGCTCGGCCACGAGATCGCCGGCCTCGTGGAGGAAGTCGGCAGCGATGTGCCGGCTGGCCTCGTCGGCGCCAGGAAAGCGGTCTTCCCGTGGATCGGCTGCGGACAGTGCCGCGACTGCGCCAATGGTGATGAGAATATCTGCGCCAAGCAGCGCTTTCTCGGCGTCTCCATCGACGGCGGCTTTGCCAGCCACGTGCTGGTGCCCGATGCAAAATACCTGCTCGACTACGATCCCCTGCCGGTCAACCAGGCCGCGACATTGATGTGCTCGGGCGTGACCGCCTACGGCGCGCTCAAGCGCCTCGTCGACCGTCCGCGCCAGCGCAACCTCTTGCTGATCGGCCTCGGCGGTGTCGGCATGATGGGCCTGTCATTCGCGCAGGCCATGTTCAAGCAGCCGATTACGGTCGCCGATCTGAGCCCGGCGGCGCGCGAGACCGCGCTGAGGAATGGTGCGGCGACCGCCTACGATCCGGCCGAGCCGGAGGTTATCAGGCGCATCCTGAAGGAGACCGACGGCGGTTTCGACGAGGTGGTCGATTTCGCCGGCAACGAGAAGTCGATGGCGTTCGCAGTCTCCGTGCTCGCGCGCGGCGGCAAGGTCGTTGTCTCCGGCCTGATGGGCGGCCAGTTCACGCTGCCGATGGTGCAATGGGTGTACAAGCGCATGACCATCGAGGGCTTCATGGTCGGCACGCTTGCGGAAGCCCACGAGCTGATGGCGCTCGCCCGCGCCGGCAAGATCAAACCGACGCCGATGCAGGAAGAACCGATGGCCGACGTCCAGAAATGGATCGATAGCCTGCGCGCCGGCAAGGTCGTGGGCCGCATCGTGTTGAAGAACTGATCGACTCGAACGCGCCGGGTTCAGCTCGTTCGTCCCTGACGGCCCAGGACGAGGCCATAGACGAAGAGCAGGATCACTGCGCCGACGATCGCGCCGATGAAGCCT
Source organism: Bradyrhizobium sp. UFLA05-109 (assembly GCF_054185165.1). Taxonomy (NCBI): domain Bacteria; kingdom Pseudomonadati; phylum Pseudomonadota; class Alphaproteobacteria; order Hyphomicrobiales; family Nitrobacteraceae; genus Bradyrhizobium; species Bradyrhizobium sp. UFLA05-109. The sequence continues at coordinate 12,436 of NZ_JBBIAR010000099.1, forward strand.
GCAGATTCGCCCGCTCGGTACCAGCCCACCGACTGGCCCAGGAACGTCGCGACGAACGCGCCCACGACTCCCAGGATGGTGGTCAGGATGAAGCCCTTCGGCTCGTTGCTGCCCGGCATGATGAATTTTGCGATTACGCCGACGATAAAGCCGATGATGATAGTCCAGACGATCCCCATCTCGTTGCTCCTGTCATGGGCCGGCACGTGTGGCGATCGGCATCCTGAAAGAGATCACACGGGAGCGCCTTTGACATAGATCAACATAGGCCGGCGTTCTCGGGCCGCCCTGACTGCACAAGACCGTCATCGGGTCGCGCGAGGGAGGCCGGCATGGCAATGCTGGGCGAGATCACCCACACCACCACCTACAAATATGCAAAGCCTGTTACGTTCGGGACGCATCGGGCGATGTTCTTGCCGAGGCGCGGTGCATCTGCCCGGCTGCTCGGTTGGTCGGCGAAAACCAGCCCGACGTCGAAGATCCACTGGATTACCGATTCCCGCTCCAACACCGTTACGGTGATGGAGTTCGCAGAGCCGAGCAGCGAGCTGACCTTCACCTTCCAGGTGCGCGGCGTGTTCTTCGGCATCAAAGGCATTGAATCCTTTCCCCTGGAGTCGCGCGCCGATGAAATCCCCGTGCAGTATTCGCCCGACGAGTGGACCGACCTCGCCGGTTACTTGCGTCCCCACGCCGACGACCCCGACGGCATCGTTGCAGCGTGGACGAAGGCCTTCGTCGCCGGCGACCAGGACCAGACGACAGACGTTTTGCACCGGATCCTGCGCACGTTTCGTGAGGGGTTCAGCTACCGCGCCCGAGAAACGCAAGGCACACAATCCCCGAGCGAGACGCTGCGTACGAAATCCGGCACATGCCGGGACTACGCCTGGCTGATGATCGAGGTGCTGCGCCGCCTCGGCCTCGCCTCACGCTTCGTCAGCGGCTACCTTTACGACCAGGCGCTGGATGGCGGCGCCGTGGGCATGACCGGCTCCGGCGCCACGCATGCGTGGCTCCAGGTGTTTCTCCCCGGCGCCGGATGGCTGGATTACGACCCGACCAACCAGATCAATGCAGGCTTCGATCTCATCCCGGTCGCGGTCGCCCGGCATCCTGGCCAGGCCATTCCGCTGGAGGGATCGTGGTTCGGTGATGCAGGGGACTATCAGGGCATGTCGATCAAGGTCGCGGTTCACAAGATCGGCGAGATCCGCGATCCCTCCGAGAGCTGAATGGCCCGGGACAGCTCAGTCGTCGGACCGCGGTGCGCTCCTCGGAAGGATCAGCCGCACATACGTCCCTGCCCCCAGCTCGCTGTCCAGCCTGATGCGGCCGCCCAGGCGTTCGGTGACGACACCATGGACGACGTGCAGTCCAAGCCCCGTCGCGCCATGGTGACGTCGCGTGGTGAAGAACGGATCGAAAGCGGAGTGCTTGACGTCCGGCGGCATTCCGCGGCCGTCGTCGGACACGACGAGCTCGACCTGATCATCACCCGCAGATCTCAGATCGACACGGATCTGACCTCCGGCACCATCCGGCCATGCATGGGTCATGGCATTCATGACCAGATGGGTCAGAACCTGCCCGAAGGGACCGGGATAGCTGTCCATTTCGAGACCTCGCGCGAGGCGCAGATCGAGTGCGATACCGCGGCGATGGCATTCGCGATCGAGATGCGACAGCAATTGCTCCGACAATTCGGCAGCGTCGAAGCGGCGCAGCGCTGATTGACCCGGATCGAGCGCGACCTGCTTGAAGGACTGGATCCGCTCCGCCGCGCGCGACAGGTTGGCGATGAGCTGGGCGGACGCGTCGCCGGCGAGGCTGATGAACTCGTTGAGGCTCGAGCGTCGAACCTTGCCGCCCGCAACTTCCGAGGTGAAGGCCTCCGACTTGCGCTGAAGCGTCGAGGCGATCGTCAGGCTGCTGCCCACGGGACCGTTGATTTCGTGCGCCACGCCGGCAACCATCCGGCCGAGCGCCGCGAGCTTTTCGGCCTCGATCAGCGACTGCTGGGTCTCGCGCAAATGACGCAACGCGGTTTCGGCGGCGTCCCTTGCCTTGCGCACCTCCGCCTCGGCGCGCTTGCGTTCGGTGATTTCCTCGGCCGCGACGTTGACCGCGATGATATCGCCGCTCGGCGCACGCAGCGGATGCCAGTAGGTCACCCAGTAACGCTCCTCGGCCTGATCGGCGCGCTGGCCGGCGACCTCTATGCCGACCACCGGCTCTCCAGTATCCATGATCGAGCGGACGATCTCTGCGACGGTATCCGCCAAGGCCGGAACGCAATCCCGCACGAAGCGGCCGAGATGGTTTTCGACCGAGATGCCGCAGATCTCGGTGAGCCGCTGGTTGATTTGCAGGTAACGGCAATCCGGGGAGAGGCAGGCAAGTCCAATTGGTGCAGTGTCGTAAATCGATTTCAGAGCGGGCTGCTCCGGAAACAGCAACACCTCGGATGCGAGCGCTGATTTTGACGCCTGTACCATGACCGCCTCGACATTGTTTTTGTACGTTCGAGTCGCATCCTTTTTGGCTGAGCCGGCCCCTCGCCGCTATCGTTCCAGGACGACACACGCGTCTCTCCGGCTTCGGCAAAACCGCGGTATACTATCCAAATCCTGCAAAATTGAGATTGCGGCCGTGTCGCCTCAATGCGCGTGTCCATCCCTGCCCGTCAGCTTCGCCAGCTCGCTCGCCGTCTCCAGGATCATGTCGATCCGCTGCTGCAAGCGCTGCTGCAAATCGGGGATGTTGACCTTGTCGGTGACACGGTAGGCATTGCCGATGCGTTCCACATATCCCTGCCTGATCATCTCCTCGAGCCTGCGCAGCACGGTTGCGCGTGGCAGCTTCAGCGCGGCCGCAACCATGCTCGCCCGCACCGGCGAGCACATCGCGGTTCGCAGGAACAGGTAGATGCCAATAGTGCGGAAGGTGGCGCTGTCGTTCTGCCTGACGAAGTCGGCGCCGTAGTCGTCGTTGAGGCTGCGGATCAGGCCGAGATAGAGCCTGCTCAGCAGCATGCGCTCCCGCGCCATCGCGATGCGGGCCGGCGGCTGGACGGTGTCGAGCAGGACGAACTCCTCGCCCGCAACCGACCACTTTTCGGCAGAACTGCTCTTGTCGGAATGATCGTGGAAAAGGGCCATGGCCATGATCCATCAAAACGATACCGCAGGCCAAGTTTATCGCCTTGGTGGCACCGTCGGATAGGCAAATTTGCGGCAGGGAACCCGAACTTCGAGATTGTGACCCCAGGCGGCTGGCTGCTCGGAAACGCAAATCTCGATCAAACGATTGTCCCGAAAATCGTTCATTTTCGCGGCGCAACGAACGCTGCGCAGGCCCGATTTAAGCCTCATCCTCTCCGGATTTGCGGCTCATTGCCACCCAACTCTTTGACGAGAAGGGGGACAGTGACGTGTTGCGTAAGGCGTAGCCGGGAGACCAGGATGGGCAACCGAACCGCGAAATTCCTATCGGCTCTGTTTGCGAGCGTACTCGCCGGCATACCTTTGAGTGCGGAATCGCAAAACGCGGCGAGCGCCCCGGACGCAGCAGACGCGCAGAATGCGTCGCAAAATTCGTCAAGCGCCACCGACGATTGCCTTCGCGCACCGAAGGGCACAGCGCCCGAGGGTCAGCACTGGTACTATCGCGTCGAACGCGGCACCAAGCGGCAGTGCTGGTATCTGCGGGAGGAAGGCGCGAAAACTGCCCAGAGCGCGCAGACGACACAAAGCGCACAGGCGACGCAGAGCGCGCCGGCGACGCAGAGCGCGCCGGCGACCTCACCCACGCAGAAGGCCGACAAGCCTGCGCCGCGCTCGGTGCAGGACGCGCACGCCGAACTCCCAACACAGACCGCTTCTGCAACAACCGACACGACCGCATCAATTCCGACGCCGAGCGCACCTAGCACACCGCCCGCAGCGCTTCAGCGTCCGGTCGCGGTGGCCGATGCCGGTGCAGGCCAGCCGACCGTCGATGCGCGCTGGCCCGACCCGGGTGCGGCCCCCTCGCCCGCCCCGCAAGCCGCGCCCGCGCCGAAACTCGCCGATGCACGGCCCGCGCCCAAACCGCAGGCTTCGCCCTCCGCCGGCTCGATGACGCTCGCCTCGGCCGATGCCCCGGCCGAAAAGCCGACCGGTTCGCTGCAGACCCTGCTGCTCGTCATCGGCGGTGCGCTGGCGCTCGCCGGCATCACGGGCAGCGTCATCTATCGCTTCGCCGGCTCGCGCAGGCGCGTCCAGGCTGAAGGCGGCCGCCGCCGCGTCAATTGGGAGCCCGCGCAGGACGACAGGAGCCACGCGCCGTGGATCGATGCGGCCGCAACTGCCGCACCGCGCGCACAGCGGCCGCGCCCGGTCGATTTCGGTGCTGCGCTGGCCACGGCGGCCAACGCCAATGGCAAGACCGCCAATGGCGCCTCCGCGCCGGATGTGGATCAGCGTCTCGAGGATGCAACGAGCGAGTTCGAAGAGCTGGTCCCCGAGGATCTGGACCGCAAAGACCTGCACATCGCATCGGCCGCGGAAACCGCCGAGCCGCATGTCGATGCAGCTGCGGATGACGGCGACGACCGCGATGCCGACGCGGTCGATATCGATGCGATCACCGCGATCCTGGAACGGCTGGCGAAGGAAGGCCCGCGGCTGGCGCCGCCTAACCCTGAAGCTGACCTTGCAGACCTCGTACAAAGCCAACGACGCCAATCCGCCGCTCGCGCTTGAGGCGCTCGGCCTTCAGGATCGACTGCACCTCGGAGAAGGCTTCATCGACATCGTGGTTGATGACGATGTAGTCGTACTCGGCCCAGTGGCTCATCTCGTGGCTGGCGCGGCTCATCCGGTTGCGGATCACCTCGTCGGAATCCTGCGCACGCGAGTGCAGGCGCTTCTCGAGATCCGCCGCCGAGGGCGGCAGGATGAAGACGCTGACGACGTCGGCGCGCGCCTTCTCGCGCAGTTGCTGCGTGCCCTGCCAGTCGATGTCGAACAGCACGTCCTGCCCTGCCGACAGCGCGGCCTCGACCGGAGCGCGCGGCGTGCCGTAGCGGTTGTCGAACACGATCGCCCATTCCAGCAGTTCGTCACCCTTCACCATCGCCTCGAAGCGCGGCTTGTCGACGAACAGGTAGTCACGGCCGTCGACCTCGCCGGGCCGCATCGCGCGCGTGGTCGCGGAGACCGACATCTTCAGTCCGGGCATTCGCTCGATCAACAGGCGCGACAGCGTCGTTTTGCCCGCGCCGGAGGGTGAGGACAGCACGAACATCAGTCCGCGCCGCTCGACACCATCAGTTCCGTGACCGCCCGTCGTCATCGATCACTCCAGATTCTGAACCTGCTCGCGGAACTGCTCGACCACATTCTTCATGGCGAGCCCCGTATTGGTCAGCTCGATGTCGTTCGACTTCGAGCAGCAGGTGTTGACCTCGCGGTGAAACTCCTGCGCCAGGAAATCGAGCTTGCGCCCGATCGGGCCGCCCTTGCCGATCAACTCGCGCGCCTGCGCGACATGGGAGGCGATGCGGTCGAGCTCCTCGCGGATGTCGGCCTTGGTCGCGATCAGGATCGCTTCCTGCATCAGGCGATCCTGATCGAAGCGATCGGAGGTGTCGAGCAACGTCGCGATCTGCTCGGCGAGTTTTGCCTTGATCGCCTCCGGCTTGCGGCCGGGCGCGGCTTCCGCCTTCTTCGCCAGCGCCTCGATCTCGTCCACGCGCTGGGTCAGGATCTGACCAAGCGAGGTACCCTCGCGCTTGCGCATGTCGAGGAGCTCGGCGAGCGCCTTGTCGAAGGCTTCGGCCGCGGCGGCGCGCGCCGCCTTGTCCTCTTCCTCGTTGCCTTCGGGCTCGGCGACCTCGATGACGCCCTTGATGGCCAAAAGCCCGTCGATGCTCGGCGCCACCGCGTCGACCTTGCCGGCGATCTGCGAGGCGGCCTTCAGCACGGCTGAGAGCACGTCCTCGTTGATCCGCACGGTCGCCTCGGCGTTGGTGCGCTTGACGTTGAGATTGGCGTAGACCGTGCCGCGCGACAGAACCTCGCCGGCGCGTTTCTTCGCGTGGGCCTCGAGCTCGTCAAAGCCCTGCGGCAGCCGCACGCGCAGGTCAAAGCCCTTGGCGTTGACCGACTTCAATTCCCATTCGAACGTATACGGCCCGCTCGCGCCGTGGCTTCGGGCAAAGCCGGTCATGGACGACAGCGCCATCGGGTGAACTTCTCCAGACAGATGAGATTCGCAAAGCCATCAAGGCACGCGAATCTTAAGACCATTTTGCCGCAAAGTGGTATCCGTAACCACCGCAGGTGAGCCTTGCGGCCCTAGCGCTGGATAACCTGCGGCGAGGGTTGCGCAGCTCCCTGGCGGGCCGGGGCCTGATTGGCCGGGCGAGTCGCGGGCGACCTCTTCTGCTGGGTCGGCCTGGGCGGCGTGGTTGCGGTCGGCGCCGTATCTGCGCCGGCGGGCGCGGCGGCGGCCGGCGCCTGGGCGTCGTCGGCCGGCTCGACCGTGTCGTTCTGGATCTGCTTCTCCATCGCGCGCAGTTTTGCGACGTTCTTCTGGTGCGCGTCGTAGGTCTCGGTGAAGGCGTGCCCGCCGGTGCCGTCGGCGACGAAATAGAGGTCGCGGGTGCGGGCCGGATTGGCAGCAGCCTCCAGCGAGGCGCGGCCGGGATTGGAGATCGGCCCCGGCGGCAGGCCGTCGATCACGTAGGTATTGTAGGGCGAGGGCTGGGTGATCTCGCTGCGCTTGATCGGGCGGCCGAGCGTGCCCTTGCCACCGACGAGGCCATAAATGATCGTCGGATCGGATTGCAGCTTGATCTTCTGCTTCAGGCGATTGACGAACACGGCCGCGACACGGCTGCGCTCGTCGGGCTTGCCGGTCTCCTTCTCGACGATCGAGGCGAGCGTCACCAGTTGCTCCGGCGTCTTGATCGGAATGTCCTGGCTGCGGCGTTCCCAGATTTCAGCGAGCACGCGCTTGTGTGCCTGCTGCATGCGCTGAACGACCTGCTCGCGCGTGGTGCCGCGCGGGAACTTGTAGGTCTCCGGTAGCAACGTGCCCTCCCGCGGCACTTCGCGCACGCTGCCGGTGAAGATGTCATTGTCCGAAAGCCGCGCCACGATCTGCTCGGAGGTCAGACCTTCCGGAATCGTTACCGCATGCTGCACCACCTTGCCTTCGACGATGGTGGCGATGACGTCGCGCAAGGACGCGTTCTTCTGGAACGAATATTCGCCGGGCTTCAGGTCCGAACTCGCCTTCAGCGCGAAGACACTGGCGATGAAGACCCAAGGATTGACGTCGGTGACGCCTTCCCTGTTCAGGACGTCGGCGATGTCGCGCTTGCCCGCACGCGAGGGGATGTTGACGATCTTGTCTTCCTGGAGCGGCCCCGCCGCCTCGAGCACCTGCCGACCGTAATAATAGACCGCGCCGGCCCCAAGCATCGCGATCAGGAGGATGGTAATGATGGCGTTGCCGATCACCACGAAGGGATTTCGCGCGCGGTCCGACCGCTTCGGCGGCGGCGGCACCTGTTCAGGCTCCAGCGCAGCGCGCGGGCTTCGGGGCGAAATGGGCGGCCTTTCACTCATCGAAAACCTGAATCCTGCCGGTTCAATCGCAGCCTGACAATCGTCTGCCCGGCTAATAGCACACGCCCGCAACTATGACTTAGGCAAAACGGTGAATTCGTCTCAAACGCGAGCTAATCGGCCAGACGCCTGACGATCACCGATGCGTTGGTACCGCCAAAACCGAAGGAATTCGACAACGCCACGTTGATCTCGCGCTTCTTCGCCGCCTGCGGCACGAGATCGATCGCGGTTTCGACCGACGGGTGCTCGAGGTTGATGGTCGGTGGCGCGATGTTATCGCGAATCGCGAGCATGGCGAAAATCGCCTCGATCGCGCCCGCTGCACCGAGGAGATGCCCGGTCGAGGATTTGGTCGAGGACATCGCGACCTTGGACGCCGCGTTGCCGAGCAGCCGCTCAACCGCACCGAGTTCGATTTCGTCGCCGAGCGGCGTCGAGGTGCCATGCGCGTTGATGTAGTCGAGATCGGCCGGCGTCAGCCCGGCGCGCTTCAACGCGGCCGACATGCTGCGGAAGCCGCCGTCCCCATCCGGAGATGGCGAGGTGATGTGATAGGCATCGCCCGACAGGCCATAGCCGATCACCTCGGCATAGATCCTCGCGCCACGGCGCCTAGCGTGCTCGATCTCTTCGAGGATCACCACGCCCGCGCCCTCGCCCATCACGAAGCCGTCGCGATCCTTGTCATAAGGCCGCGAGGCCTTCTCGGGCGTATCGTTGAATCCGGTCGACAACGCGCGCGCCGCGTTGAAGCCGGCGATCCCGATGCGGCTGATCGGCGATTCCGCACCGCCGGCGACCATCACGTCGGCATCGCCCAGCGCGATCAGACGGGCGGCATCACCGATCGCATGCGCGCCGGTCGAACAGGCCGTGACCACGGAATGGTTCGGCCCCTTCAGCCCATGCTCGATCGAGACGTAACCGGAGGTGAGATTGATCAGCCGGCCCGGAATGAAGAACGGAGAGACCCGGCGTGGCCCGCGCTCCTTCAGCAGGATTGCGGTCTCCGCGATGCCGTTGAGGCCGCCGATGCCGGAGCCGATCAGGGTGCCGGTCGCGCACTTGTCCTCTTCGCTCTCAGGATGCCAGTTGGCATCGTTGAGGGCCTGCGTCGCCGCAGCCATCGCGAAGATGATGAAGTCGTCGACCTTGCGCTGGTCCTTCGGCTCCATCCACTGGTCGGCATTGAAAGTGCCGTTCGAACCGTCGCCGCGCGGCACGACGCAAGCGATCTTGGTCTGCAGATCGGAGACGTCGAACGTCTCGATCTTGCGCGCCCCACTCTCGCCGTTCAGGATACGCTGCCAGGTCGGTTCGACGCCGCAGCCGAGTGGCGACACCATGCCGAGGCCCGTGACGACAACTCGTCTCATATCCCGAAACTCCGGTTCTCAAGGAATCGCGGCCGATAATAAGAAACCGGTGGATCGCTGTAACGATCCGTCCGGTTTCGTGGCTCGACCGCGGATTTTGGAGCCTTAGCTCTTCGCGTTCTTCTCGAGAAACTTGGTCGCGTCGCCGACGGTGAGAATCGTTTCCGCGGCGTCGTCCGGAATCTCGCAACCGAACTCTTCTTCGAACGCCATCACCAGCTCGACGGTGTCCAGACTGTCGGCGCCGAGGTCGTCAATGAAGCTCGCGCTGTCGATAACCTTCTCGGGTTCAACACCAAGGTGTTCGACCACGATCTTCTTAACCCGTTCGCCAATGTCACTCATTGCTTAACCTCGTGTTGTTCCCTGTAGACCCGACCCCCCGGGACGATACGAGCCGTCGTGGTCGTTTAACTGCCTTTGCGTACGAACTTGATTTGGCCCCATCCTAGCCGATGCAGGGCCCGGCGAACGACGGCCAAGGCTCCGCATCGCCAATATACAGGGTTTCAAAAACCTGCAATGGCGTTCTTTGCCCATCCGTTGAAGGTCCGGTTATCACACTTCAATTGCCTTGACTACAAGCCTCAATTCGCTTCGGAAACGGCCGTTTGCCGCATCCGGTCCGCCCGGCCCTCGGCCGGCCGGATTACGTTCAGATCATGGCCATGCCGCCGTTGACGTGGATGGTCTGGCCGGTGACGTAGCCTGCTTCGTTGGAGCTGAGATACACCGCAGCTGCAGCAATATCCTCCGGCGTCCCCAGCCGGGCGGCCGGAACCTTGGTCAGAATCGTCTCGCGCTGCTTGTCGTTGAGTGCGTCCGTCATCGGCGTCTTGATGAAGCCGGGCGCAATGCAGTTCGCGGTCACGCCGCGCTTGGCATATTCGGCGCCGAGCGTCTTGATCATGCCGATCAGGCCCGCCTTCGAGGCGGTGTAGTTGCCCTGCCCGGGATTGCCGGTGACGCCGACCACCGAGGTGATCGCGATGATGCGGCCGAAGCGCTTGCGCATCATCAGCTTGGTCGCGGCGCGCGCGAGGCGGAAGGTCGCGGTGAGGTTGACGTTGATGACCTCTTCCCAGTCCTCATCGCGGAGTTGCACGAAGAGATTGTCGCGCGTGATGCCGGCATTGGCGACGAGGATGTCGACCTGCCCCATCGCAGCTTCCGCGGCGGGCACCAGCGCCTCGACCTCGTCGGCCTTGGAGAGATTGCACGGCAGCACGTGCACGCGCTCGCCGAGCTTGCCGGCAAGCTCGTCCAGCACCTCTTTCCGCGTCCCCGAAATCGAAACCGTGGCGCCCTGCGCGTGCAGTGCCAGCGCGATCGCGCCGCCGATGCCGCCGGTCGCGCCGGTGACGAGCGCCTTCCTGCCAGTCAGATCGAACATCGATAGCTCCTCAACCCTGCTTCGCGGCAGCCAAGGCGTCTTTCAAGGCGTCCTTGGCCGCGGCAATATCGTTTGGCCCACCGACGGCCACGCCGACGGCGCCGTCCGCAATGCGCTTGACGAGACCCGTCAGCACCTTGCCCGCGCCGATTTCGAAGAAGCGCGTCACGCCGTGACCCGCCATATAGGAGACCGACTCGCGCCAGCGCACCGTGCCGGTGACCTGCTCGACCAGACGGCGGCGGATCTCGTCGGGATCGGTGATGGCGCTTGCCAGCACGTTCGAGACCAGGGGCGCCGCGGGCGCCTTGATCGTGACCTTGGACAGCGCCTCAGCCATGGCATCGGCGGCAGGTTGCATCAGCTTGCAATGGAAGGGCGCGGATACCGGCAGCAGCATCGCGCGCTTGGCACCCTTGCCCTTGGCGATCTCGACGGCGCGATCGACCGCCGCCTTGTCGCCGGAGACCACGACCTGACCGCCGCCATTGTCGTTGGCGGCCTGGCAAACCTGGCCCTGCGCCGCCTCATGAGCGACCTCCATGGCCGCCTCGTAGTCGAGGCCGAGCAGCGCGGCCATCGCGCCGGCGCCGACCGGGACGGCCTTTTGCATTGCGAGCCCGCGTGTGCGCAGCAGCCGCGCGGTATCGGAAATCGTCAGGCTCCCAGCCGCAGCCAGCGCCGAATATTCGCCGAGCGAGTGCCCAGCGACGAAGGCCGCATCCCGCCCCACGGAAAATCCGGCCTCGGCCTCCAGCACGCGCAAGGTGGCGAGCGAGACCGCCATCAAGGCCGGCTGGGCGTTTTCGGTAAGCTGGAGGGTCTCCGCCGGGCCATCCCAGATGGTGGCCGTGAGCTTTTCCCCAAGCGCGGCATCGACCTCGTCGAACACGGCGCGGGCCGCAGGAAAGGCTTCGGCCAGGGCCTTGCCCATGCCGACGGCCTGGGACCCCTGCCCCGGAAATGTGAATGCTGCCGTCATCGGCGCTCCCTGGCTCGCTGAGCCTCATTAGGACCGGGCGGCCATTCTACGCCGGGCGCGGGCCGTTTCCCGATCATGCTCCAAAGGGGGCCGTAGACACTGACCGGGACCAGAATGTCAAGCCGCGACGACGTCCGGGACCGGGGATCACTGACGGATTACGCCCCACCGCCGGCCCCCGATGCAGCCTGATTCACCCCTCCCGGCCCGACCGCGCGGCCATGGGCTGCTGCCATGCCTTCCGGCGGACGGTGCAGCCGCCAATGCAGCAAACATTTACGCTGTCTGGAACTCGCTGGTGCGCTTTAAGCCACCTTAAATACCGGCTGTCGAAATTGCGGCCATGGCATCCGTAGTTACACCGACTTCGACAGCTTCCACCGCTGCCGCGCAACCGCAGCTGTGGTGGCACGGCTGCGTCGACTGGTTGCTTGCCGGCCCGACCTCGCAGCCCGACGACATTCATAACGAGTTTCTTCAGCAAAGGACCAACAAGACGAAGACGCTCGCGGTGGCTGTGCTCGCGTCCCTGCTGATCGCATCGCTCGCCGCTGCCTTGACTGGCGCCGCATGGGCCTATGCCTGGGTGCTGGCAGAACTGGTCCTGGGCAGCACCCGAATCTACCTGATGATGAAAGCCTTCGCGCGAGCCAAGGCCGACGGGCCAGGTGCCGCGAGCGGCACGCCGGTCTGGGTCGGCCTGCTATCCGTGATCCTGATTTCTGCGGGCTGCTATCAATGCGTCGCATCGGGACAGCTGCCACTGGTCCTGACCGCCGGCGTCGGCCTCGCCAACCTGACCGGTGGAATTACCTCGCGTAGCGCCGGAACGCCGCGCTATGGAATTCTCATGATCTGCATCCTGACGCTGCCCTTTGCGGTGGCCACGATGCTGTCCCCGATTCCCTTCCTGTTCATCGTCGGCCTGCAAACCCCGGTCTACACCGCGGGATTGATTTTCCTGCTGCTTGAAAATCACAAGATCCTGCTCAACCTGCATCGCTCCGAGCGCAACAATCGCCAGATGGCGCACCACGACCTGCTCACCGGTCTTCCCAATCGCGCCCTGAACCGGAAGCTGTTTTCGGAGCTGCTCGACGGACCATGGCCGGAGGCCGCGTCACCATCGGCCGCGAAGCTCACCGTGTTTTGCGTCGATCTCGACAACTTCAAGGGCGTCAACGACCGGCTCGGACATGCGGCCGGCGACGCCGTCCTCGTCGCCGTCGCGGACCGCCTGCGCGCCAGCGTGCGCGAGGCCGATGTCGTCTGCCGCGTTGGTGGCGACGAATTCGTGATCCTACTGCCCGACATCGCGGACACCGAGGCCGCCGACATTGCCCGGCGGATCATCGCGCGGGTTTCCGAACCATTCGAATTTGCGCCGGCGGCGCGTGTCGGCGCAAGCATCGGGCTCGCAACGGCGCCCCGGGACGGGATGACCGCCGATGAATTGCTGAGCGCGGCGGACCGCGCGATGTACGAGGCCAAGCGCCGCGGCAAGGGCGGCTTCGTGATTCACGCCTCCGACATCGAAGAGATCACCGAGGTGGTGCCACTCGTTCCCGCGGCAAGAGCTCCTGCGCTGGCCGACTAGAACCCGCCTGCCTTCTGATCCGCGCCGACCTCGGCGCCCGCCTGCGCGCGGCGAACGCTGCTGACCAATTGCCCGGGACGATCATCGCGGTTTGGCTTGGCCGTCGCGAGCCGCAGCACCGCGAGATAGTTCGGCTGCACCTCCATGCGGCCAGCGTGCCGGCTCTCGCTCAGCAGGCGATGCACCTTGGGCAAATTGTAGCAGGGCACATAGAACAAGAGGTGATGCTCGAGGTGATAGTTCACGTAGTACGGCGCGATGAACAGCCGCTCGAGAAAATTGGCATGCGTGGTGCGGGTGTTACGCAGGGGATCGTGGCTGTCGGGCACGACCGCATGCTCGGCGATGTTGCGGATACGTGTAATGACCATCTGCCAGGTCAAAAGCGGCACCAGCCATAGCAGCGGATAGGCCCACCAAACGCCGGTGGCCGCGAGCACTGCAAACAGCAGCGCATTCATAACGCATTGCGGCCCGAGCTTCTCCCAGAAATGCGCGGCGCGCTGCGACCACGGCCATTCCTTCTGACCGAGCGCATTGAGCAGTTGCGCCTTGCGCTGCTGATAGCCGGTCTGCCCGGTGATATCGCGGATGAACTTGCGCCGGTAGCTCAGCTGGGTGATTGGGAACGGCGCCGACAGCACGAGATCGGGGTCGTCTTCCTGCTGCGTGCGCGCATGGTGCTGCAAATGATAGCGGCGATAGCTGCGCGTCTCAGCGAAGATCGGATAGGCGCAGAACCACTGGCTCAGCGCCAGATTGGTCTTTTCATCCGGCGACAGGCAGCCATGCGCGCCGTCATGCATGAGGATCGCCAAGCCCAGCTGGCGCGAGCCGACGATCGCGACCGCGAGAATGTAGGTCAGCGGATTCGGCCACCACGCCACCAGTGCGATCGCAGCCGCGATCAGCGCCCAGGCGTGCGCGATCAGTGCTACGCCCTTCCAGGTGACGCGCTCGCGCACGTCGACGAGTTGGTCTTCGGTCAGGAAATCGCGGGCACGCATGCGAAGCGCGGTCATGGCCTAACTCTCCTCGTCCGATGGTGTTGATGCGTCGCGATCCCCGACGAGCCGCAGGCGCGCCGCATCGCCAGCCGATTTCGCCTGCTCGCCGAGCACGCGCAGCATCTCTGCGCACAGCTCATCCGGCGAGCGGCCCATCGCGTAGCCTTCCACGATGACGCCGATCGCCACCGCCCAGAACCTGCGTGAGCTCTCGTCCGGCGCGCGCAGCGTCCGCCAGCCGTGGCGCTCGATCTGGGCCGCGTAGGCGCGCGCGCCCTCGGTGTGCAGGCGCTCGATGGTGCGCTCGACCAGCGGCGCAAGATCTTGTCGTCGCCGTGTCAACGTCAGCGCTTCGGCGAAGAAGGCCACTGAATCGGTCGCCGTGACTGTCTGCGCGAGCGCGTGCGTGTAGGCCTGCGGCGTGTGCGCCTTGAGCGCGGCCTGCTCGGTGGCGCGCGCCAGATACAGCAGATCGCGGCAGGCGCATTCGACGAACAGCGCCTCCTTGGTGCGGAAGTAATAGGTGATCTGGCTCGGAAACGCGTTCGCGGCGGTCGCGATGTCGGAAATCGATGTCCCGGAAAGCCCCTGCTCCCTGAACAAGGGACTAGCAGCATCGAGGAGCAGCGAGCGCATCTTGCGCCCCGCCGAACGGGTGGCCCGAGCTGTATGCTTCGGGTCGCCCCGAGGCGCTTCCAGCGGATCCTTGACGGATTTGACCATCGGCTCCTCCCGTCATTTATTTGTATGCTATACAAACAAATAAATCAAGACAAAGGTGCGCGCGGCCTTGGGTTGCGCTGGAATCGAAAGGGGCCGCTCCTGAGCGGCCCCTTGCCGGTAAAAATGGTTTCGAGATGAAATTCAGCCCCGGCAGTCACAACCCTACAACTTTCCATAAATTCTGGGGATTCCGTACAAGCGCGGTGTTCCCGCACCGGAACCGGCCGCAATCCTGCTTGCTTGCGGTTCTTCCAAAACCCGCCTGCCGAACCTTGCCAAGCCGCCCAAAATCCGTATAAAGCGCGCCATCCGCGGACCCCGGCCGGGAGCTGAACGGACGGTCTCAGCAAATTCACTTGTTGATTTTGATGTGGCAGGGCCAGTCGGCCCGTCGTCCCGTGTTTCCGCCTTCTGAGCTTAATCCCAGAGTCCTTTCCGAAGGCCTCTTAAGGGCTTGACGCCGGGTGAAGCGCCAACATGAGGAAAGGACTTCCATGCCTCTTTACGAGCATGTCTTTCTCGCGCGTCAGGACGCGAGCCCGCAGCAGGTTGAAGAGCTGACGACCCAGATGACCGGTATCGTCGAAGGTCTCGGCGGCAAGGTCACCAAGACCGAGAACTGGGGCGTGCGCTCCCTCACCTACCGCATGAACAAGAACCGCAAGGCGCACTTCGTGCTGCTCAACATCGACGCGCCGTCCGCGGCGATCGCGGAGATCGAGCGCCAGGAGCGCATCAGCGAAGACGTGATCCGCTATCTCAGCGTCCGCGTCGAGGAGCTCGAGGAAGGTCCCTCCGCGATGATGCGCAAGGCCGACCGCGATCGCGAGCGCGATGACCGCGGCGGTGGATTCCGCGGCGAGCGTGAAGGCGGCTTCCGTGGCGACCGCGAAGGCGGCTTCCGCGGTGACCGCGGCCCGCGCCGTCCGCGCGACGAAGCTGAAACGACGGATGGGGAGTAAGAACAATGGCTGAAGCTGGTGCACGCCGTCCGTTTTTCCGTCGCCGCAAGAGCTGCCCGTTCACGGGCGCCAACGCGCCGAAGATCGACTACAAGGATTCCAAGCTGTTGATGCGTTACGTCTCCGAGCGCGGCAAGATCGTGCCGAGCCGCATCACGGCCGTGTCCGCCAAGAAGCAGCGTGAACTCGCCCGCGCCATCAAGCGCGCGCGGTTCCTCGGCCTCTTGCCCTACGTGATCCGCTAAACGACGTTTCGACCGGCGGCCCCAAGGCCGCCGGTCTTATCATTCAAAGTCATAAGGCTCCGGTCGTCCGGTTGCCGAGGGTTGGGGCGAAATGCCTCTAACCGCTCGGTAGCCCTAAGTATTTCATTTTCAATACAATCAAGCAGTTAGCTGCCATCCGCCCGCACTGGATACCGGATTTTCAGCTACGTTTCTGCTACGAAACTGCTACTGATCCCGTTCCGTCCTTTGGAACTCAACCATCCATTTGTGGACATACCTCGCGTCCAGATCCGCCACAGCGCCGCGGTCGCGGCTTCACCTGTTCACAATTGCGTCGGCCGAGAGCCCGACGCGATCCCGCGACCGACGCGAGCGCATCCAGCGGACCGGCATTGTCCGACGGGCTACGTCGGCAGGCGAAAAGTGCGAGGCACTTGCACCAAGGCACGCCATTGACGCTGGTTCCTTTGATGCGCACACGGACGATGGAGGTGTCAATCATCTCGACAGCGGCATCATGGGCTACGGCCTGCGCGTCCATGATGCGACCCCACACACCAGCCGGCCGCCAAATAACGGAGCGGTTGTAACACGTGATATATGGCTCAAACTCTTCGGGCAAATCGCGCCAGAGTGCTCCGGATAGCAAGACCCAGAGAATGCTATTGAGGACACGGCGGTCGTTAACCCGAGGGACGCCACGCGGCTTGTTCGGCAGCATCGGCTTGATCGCAGTCCATTCATGATCGGCTAGTTCGTAGCGCATGATTCGAGCCCCCAGTTTGGGAGTTTGAATCACGAGGGTTTGGTTTGGCCGAAAGCAACACCCGAAGGCTCGGTCCTGGTACGGCGCTTGCGAGGCCAGAAGCGGACATCTACCAATCCACAATCCCGCTCGCACCGTCGAAAATGATGTGGTGGACGACGCCCGCTCCCGGCATCGAATGTGCCAAAGGGTGGTCGTTGAAAAACGAATCAC